>JBJHDG010000137.1:0-6878 GCA_050486425.1 Pseudomonadales bacterium
GCTGTATATGGCGCACTTGGCGCTGAGTGATGTGCAGGCGCGGCGGCATTATTCCGCTGAGCGTTTTGCCCGGGATCATGCCGGCGTGGCCGGCGCCCAGGCAGAACCCTTTGCGCTTTGGATTGATGGTTGGCAGATGCGATCGGTGACGGGCACGAACCTGGATGCTGCAGGGCAAGAAACCAACCAGGACCCCGTTGCCATGCTGTTACCGCTGCAACTCCAAGCCGATGCCGGTGACTTCGCGCTGGAGATCAGTATTGATGAGGCGCGACCGTTGTTGCTGCAAGGCGATAAAGGCTTCTCGGCCAAAGGCCCGGATCAGGCATCGTATTACTTCAGCATCACCCGCATGCAGGCCAGCGGCACCTTGCGCATCAACGGCAAAGAAGTGCCGGTGACCGGCCTGGGCTGGTTTGACCGTGAATGGAGCACCAGTGTGCTGGGTGACGAGCACGAGGGCTGGGATTGGTTCGGGCTGCACCTGGACGATGGCCGGGATCTGATGGCCTTCCAGTTGCGGCGTTTTGATGAGACGCGGGACCCTTTTGATGCGGGCGCCTTGCGGTATGTGGATGGCGGCCTGGATATTCTGGGTGACGGGGATTTTGAACTTTGGCCTGTTGCCTGGTGGCGGGATCCGGACGGTATCCATTGGCCTATCCGTTGGCAATTGCGGCTATTGGCCAGCAATGAATTGTTGAGCCTGGTGGCGGTGTTCCCTGATCAACGCATGCAGACGTCCATTCGCTACTGGGAAGGTCTGGTGGATGTGCTGGATGCCGACGGCCGGCGCCTGGGCGGTGGTTACATGGAGCTGGCCGGTTACTAAAAGGCCCAACCCAAGCCCAGCACCCAATGATCATCCCGACTGCCCACGGCGTTGCGACCATAGCCAAAATCCACATGGCCCTGGCCGACATTGAAGCGCAGCCCGCTTTGCCAACGGGTACCGCCGCGATGGGTGCCATAGACTTCGGCCAGCAGATGCACATCGGCTTGCCAGGCGTAGTCCATGCCCAGACCCCAGGTCCAGGCATTGGGCGCATGGCGCTGCAGCGTCCACCCCAGATTGATATTGATGATCAGCGCTGCTTCCGGTTGCAGGCTGATGGGCGCGTACAGGTTCCATGCCTGTAAGCGCGGCAGGTCATCACCCAGCACGGCGTTGCTGGCCACGCCAAAACCAAAATCCCCCGGCATGAGATCGCGCAGGATCAGCTTGGCGCCGGGTTCCAGATAGCTGGTGCGGTCACGACCGGTATAGGCACGGCTCATGGCCAGCCAGAGCTCCATATCCAGATTTGGATCTGCGCCGGGATTGCAGGCCATCGTCACATGCACGTCCCGATCGCGGGGGCTGTTGCGTTGATACCAGGATTCCAGGGAGCAGCGGTTGGCGTCGTTGATCAGCACCGAATCCACCACAAAAAAAGTGCCGACAGCCTGGCTCGGCTGCGCAATCAATGCAGCGGTGAGCAGCAGCAGTGTGGCAGGAATCAATCTGTTGGATGCAAACATGGCGCCTCGCCCGGTGGACAAAGGCGCCAGTTTAGCCGAGCAAACCCGGCAGGCCAAACCTCGATGCAGTGGGCTTACCAGCGTTTGTATGGCAGGAACTTGCCATTGAGCGTCAGCAGCACCCGATCCCCCTTGGGATCCGCAATCTTTTCCACATCCATGGTGAAGTCGATGGCGCTCATGATGCCGTCGCCGAATTTTTCCTGGATGATCTCTTTTAAGGTTTCGCCGTACACCATCACCACTTCATTCAAGCGATACACCAGCGGGTCGCTGATCATGTCTTTGGCGCGCTGACCCTTGCAAGGATAGGCTTGCAGCGCCTGATTGGCCGCCGCCGACAAGCCCAGGGTTTCGGTCAGGCGTGCTGCTTGTTCAGGCAGCAGGCTGTTCTCACCCAGGGCGGCGGAACAGATAAATACCGGCGACATGCCGCAGGCCGTACCGATTGCTTCCCATGACAGGCCCTTGGCCGCTTTCGCCGCCAGGATCTCTTCGCGCATGCTGGTCTTGCTCATAATGTGCTCCTTCTGAGGTTTGCAGGTTGCGGGTGCGCCGCGTGGTCAACCATCGGCACTGGCCAGCCGCAGGGCAGGCTTGCCAGTGCCATTGGTTTGCGTTGTTGACTGTGCTGTGGTTAGGGGTTCGCTTTCGCTCTCACCGGGCGCCTGGCCTTGCAGCTCCTTGGAACGGCGCACCAGGAAGTCCAGCAAGTGATTACGGATGCGGTAGTAACTGTCATGGTTGATCAGGGCTTCCCGGGTGCGTGGGCGTGGAATATCCACGCGCACAGATTCCGCGATCTGGGCATGAGGGCCATTGGTCATCAGCAAAATACGATCGGACAGCAAGATGGCTTCATCCACATCATGGGTGATCATGAACACCGTCTGCTGGGTCTGGCTCCAGATTTGCAGCAACTCGTCCTGGATGCTGCCGCGCGTCAATGCATCCAGGGCGCCAAAAGGCTCGTCCATCAGCAGCAGTTTGGGTTCGATGGCAAAGGCCCGGGCAATGCCCACGCGCTGACGCATGCCACCAGAGAGCTGCGCCGGCTTGCGTTCCGCCGCGGCTTCCAGCCCCACCATGCGGATATATTTCATGGCATGCTCTTTCACCTGGGCCCGTGACCATTGCGGCCAGCGGGCCTTCACCGCGAACATCACATTGCCCAGCGCGCTCTTCCAGGGCAGCAGACTGTGGTTTTGAAATATCACGCCACGGTCACGGCTGGTGCCTTTGACTTCCTGGCCATTCATGAATACATAACCGCTGCTGGCCTGATCCAGGCCGGCCATCACATTCAGGATGGTGGACTTGCCGCAACCCGAATGACCGATCACGCAAATGAACTCGCCTTTCTCAATGCCGAAATTCACGTGTTCGAACACGGTGAGTGGGCCATTGCTGCCCTGGGCGGGAAACACCTTGCTCAGATTTTCCACCTGTAAATAGGATTTGCTCATAACCACTTCCTCAGTGTTGCAATTAGCTCTGGTACTGCACCATGCGCGTTGCACCAGCCAACAGGCTGTCCAGCAGCATGCCCACCAGGCCAATCATCAGGATGGAAAAGATCACACTGGTCAGATCCAGGTTGTTCCACTCATTCCACACGTAGTAACCAATGCCGGTGCCACCCACCAGCATTTCCGCCGCCACGATCACCAGCCAGGAAATGCCGATGGCGATACGCATGCCGGTAAGAATGGTGGGTGCCGCTGCTGGCAGGATGACGCTGAAAGCGGTGCGCAGTGGCGACAGCTCCAGGGTGCGCGCCACGTTCAGCAGATCGCGGGAGACATTGGCAACCCCAAAGGCGGTGTTCACCAGAATCGGCCACACCGAACAGATAAAGATTACAAAGATGGCCGACTGGCCGGCATCACGAATGATGAACAGTGCCAGCGGCATCCAGGCCAAGGGTGAGATGGGCCGCAACACCTGGATATAGGGATTCAGCGCGCGCTGCATCAGCGGCGACATGCCAATCACAAAGCCCAGTGGCACCGCGCACAGCACGGCCAGCAGGTAGCCGGTGCCTACGCGAGCGATGGAATGCCCAAGCTGAATGCCGATGCCTTTGTCGTTTGGCCCATTGTCGTAAAAGGGATTGGAGAGCTCCTCATAGGCGCGCAGCAGAATCGCCGAAGGCGCCGGTATATCGGAACCACCACTGGTAATGCCCATCAGCAGTTCGTACTCCGTGGGTTCGGCGGCTGCCGAGCCCGCATCGCTCACCGCCCACTCCCACAGCCCCAGCATCACCAGGAGAATGGCGCCGCTGAGCAGCGCCGCCTTCATGTTGAGTGTTAATTTCATGGTCGTGGGTTGCATGCTTAACTCCGGCGCAAGGCAAAGCTGTCCAGATAACCCTGGGGATCATTGGGATCAAAGGTCTTGCCCATGATGGTGTGGGATTTGTAGGTCACCTCCGGCGCGGCATAACCCAACTCCTGCATCAGGCGGCCGCAGTCCGTGGCCAGGTACACCTGCTCGGCCACTGCTTTGTAATCCAGATCCCGTTCGATATAACCCCAGCGCCGCATTTGGGTGAGAATCCACACGCCCATGGAATGCCAGGGGAAGGGGTCAAAGTCGATGCGGTTGGGTACGTCTTGCACATTGCCCAGGCCGTCGGCAAATCTACCGGTGAGCACCTGGCCAATCACTTCAGCCGGTTGGTTCAAATAATTTCTGGGTGCAATGGCTTCAGCGATGTCCCGGCGATTTTCCGGCTGGGCGGAATAGAACGTGGCATCCACGATGGCTTTGAACAGGGCGCCGAAGGTGTTGGGCGCCTCCATGGCAAACGCGCGGCTGGAGGCAAAGGCGCAACAGGGATGACCTTCCCAGATGTCTTTGGTGAGCATGTGAATAAAACCCACACCATCGAACACGGCGCGCTGATTAAAAGGATCCGGCGCCAAATAACCGTCTACATTGCCCGCACGCAGATTGGCTACCATTTCTGGCGGCGGTAACACCCGAATCTGGATATCGCGGTCTGGATCCAGGTCGTGCTCAGCGACAAAGTAGCGCAACAGAAAATTATGCATGGAATAATCAAAGGGCACGGCAAAACGAAAACCTTTCCAATCCTTGGGATCGCGTTTGTCTTTATGCTTGTTGTGCAGCGTAATAGCCTGGCCATTGATGTTTTCCACCGCTGGCATGATGAACGGGGTTGGTGTTGAACCCACCCCCAGCGACAGCGCTAATGGCATGGGTGCCAGCATGTGCGCGGCGTCGTATTCGCGATTCACCGCGTTATCCCGAATCACCGCCCAACCGGCGGCCTTGTTCAGCTCCACATTCAGGCCGTACTTTTCATAGAAACCCATGGGATGCGCCATGATGATGGGTGTGGCGCAGGTGATGGGGATAAAGCCGATTTTCAGATTTTTCTTTTCCGGCGGCCCCAGTTGATCCTTGAGCATGGCCTTGGCGGCCTGGATGGGAAACACGGATCCCAGTGCCGCGGCAAAGGTGCCGGCACCGATCATCTGCAAAAAGCGCCGCCGACTGGGATCATGATGGCCAAACAGACTGCGCACCACGGCGCTTTCGATGACCCGATCCATCATGGCTTCACTACTGTCCAGCGCCGCATCCGGCGCTGCGTCCTGTGCCGGCGCGCCGGTAGCGTGACAACCCTGGCAACTGCAACCGGCGCCATGACTCAGGCGGGTGGTGGGATCAAAGGGATCGCCCAAACTGTTATTGCTCATCATGGATCTCCCGCAGGCGTCATGCCTGCTTGCAAGTGGCCAATAAAAAAGGCGCCCAGCAGCGGATGCTGCTGAAGACGCCTCTGTCTGCACGGATCTGTTTGCTCGAATCTGGAACTGGTGCAACTGCATCACCCAACGTTGGGCGCCGCCGTTGATCAGGCATGGGCGGCACGACAGCTTGCTCCAGGTCCCTGGTTATAAGTTTGCAGGTATCGTGCCAGGGCTGCGGCTGCGTCCAGATGGCGGCACCGTCTGGCGTTAGGCCGAGAGGGTTGCGCTCCCTAGATGGGAAATTGCGCCAGATCGGCGCAGGGGTAGCAGGCGCGCACTATCAGGGTGCGCGTTAAACCAGTCCGTGCAATTTCAGCAGCGCGCGCGCGGCCTCGGCGATGGGTTTGCCACTGTCCATGGCGGCTTTGCGCAGCTGGTGGTAGGCCATGGATTCACTCAAACCTTCCTGCTCCATCAACAGCAGCTTGGCCCGCTCCAGCAAGCGCTGCCGCACCAGTTCCTGCTCGGTATGCGCCAATTGCTGGCGCAACGCCTGAAACTGTTCGAACTGAGCAATGGCCACATTGATGATGGAATGCACCCCAGCCACGGATAAACCACCCACCACATAGGCGCTGATGCCCGCGCGCTGGGCGGTGCGCAGCACCTTCTGATCATTGTGTTCGCTCAGCAGTACCACGGGCTTGGGATACTTGTTGCTGCGGGTGCAGATACTCTCCAGCACGTCGCGCTTGGCGGAATCGGATTCGATAATCACCACATCGGGCTCATGGTCGAGTACGCATTGATGCAGGTCGTCCATGCCCTGGACCAGGGCAATCACCTCGAACCCCGCCTCATGCAGGGCGGTACGGAGCCAACTGGCCCTGTCTGAATGATCGTCCACCAGCATGACGCGGGTGCTCATGGCAGTTTCCTGCGGTTGGCCTGGTATCAGCCAAGCAAGGTCTGTGCCGGGAACGGGGCGGGAACAGGAGAGGGCGGCGCCTGGGCTTAGCCCTGCAAGCTGCGGCGCCGCAACATCAGATACACGTAAAAGCCGCCCATGCTGGCCGCCACATGTTTCAGGCTATGGCCGCTGATGAGCCCACCTGCCGCATAAATGGCGGCATCGAAGAACTCGAAGGCCTTGGCCAGCACATACCAGGCAAACACCAGCAGGATGTAGTGGCCATGGGAATAGCGGGAGGGAAACGCCAGTGCCAGCAGCAACAGCAGCACAATGGTGTAACCCTGCAGGATGCCGTAAGGCAGCACATTGCCCACGCCGGCGGCTTCGGTCAGGCGCCAGTAAATCACGCTGGCCATGCCCAGCAGCAGCGCCGGTGCCAGCAGGTACAGCCCCAGGCGCAGTTGAATCCGATCCATCACCTGCGCGCAGATCAAACTCATAAACGCGATGGTCATGGGCAGGCGATCCCAGAACAAACTGGCGTTGTCCGGGGCCAGGTGATAGTAGCCGGAGCCAAAAGCGGTAAGCAGGGCGCCGAGAAAAAAGACTGTATAAGGCACACGCTCTGCCGGCGTGGCAAAACTCCCGCCCCCACTCAAGCACAGCTGCAAGCCCAGCAACCCCGCCAGCAGAAAACCCAGATTCGAAGCCACATCCAG
>JBJHDG010000138.1:0-6868 GCA_050486425.1 Pseudomonadales bacterium
GAATGGCGAACCGGTGCTGGAACTGCGCTTTACACCCCGGATGGAGGCTTAGTCATGGGTAAACGCCTACAGGACATGCGGCCGGTGTATGTGGTGGGTATCGGTCTGCATCCCTATCAGTTTCTCAGCGAGACCAGCTATGTGACCCTGGGGCTGCGCGCGGTGCGGGAAGCCCTGGCCGATGCCGGCTTGCCCTGGTCGGCGGTGGAATCCGCCTATAACGGCACTGCCCTGCTGGGCATGGCGCCCACGCGCCTGATGCTGGCGCATCTGGGCGCCACCGGCATTCCCATGGCCCAGGTGGAGAATGCGTCGGCCTCAGGCTCCACCGCCTTTCGTCAGGCGGTGCTGGATGTGGCCTCTGGATTGACCGATGTTTCGCTGGCCATGGGCGTGGACAAACCCGGCCCCAGCAGTTTTGCCAGCGGCAAGGCCGGTTTGCGAACCCTGGATGCCGGGCTGGTGGCACCGGTGACGCACTTCGCGCTGCTGGCGGAGCGCTACATGCATGAGCATGGCGCAACACCCGAGGACTTCGCCCTTGTGGTGGTGAAGAACAGCATCAATGCCAGCCAAAATCCCTATGCGCAAAAACCCAAGGCCCGCAGCCTGGCCGATGTGCTGGAAGAGCCGCCGCTGTCCGGCGTCATCAGTGCGCGCCAGTGCTGCCCCATTGGCGAGGGTGCGGCTGCGGTGATTGTGGCGTCGGAAGCGGCCCTGACGCGCTTCGGCATAAGCCGCAAGCACGCGGTGCAGGTGCTGGCGTCGGCGCTGAAAACCGAACAGGTGTACACGGATACCAGCAACTTCGATGCGGCGCTGACCCAGGCCACGGTGCAAACCGCCCTGGCCGATGCGGGCATCAAGGCGGCGGAGCTGGATGTGATCGAGGTACACGACGCCTTCGCCATTGAAGAATTGTTCTATCTGGAAGCCATTGGCGTTGCCGCCCCTGGGGATGCGCCGCGCATGTTGCGGGATGGCGCCTTTGCGGTGGGTGGCCAGGTGGCGGTGAGCCCCTCCGGTGGCTTGCTCTGCATGGGGCACCCGATAGGCCCCACCGGGGTGGGGCAGATCGCGGAAATTACCCGTCAACTGCGCGGTGAAGCCGGCGCGCGCCAGCAACCCAATGCGCGCCTGGGCCTGGCGCATATGGTGGGGGTGGGCGCCGTCTGTGCGGTGCATGTGTTGGGGCGGGCTTGAGCGCACGATGCAAAGCCCTCCAGTGCCCGCCGCACCTCCGCAGTGAATCTTACGCCAGGGCGTTACTGGATACTTATTGTCAGGCGCTCTTTGCCAGGCACGGGTCTATTGCTGAGGTGGCACGCCTTACCGGCTTGGATCGGCGCACAGTACGGAAACATCTGTAACAGGTCATGGCTATTGTGAGACCGATTAACTCAGGCTTACTCCCCCAAAAACTTCGGTGGACGCTTCTCCACAAATGCTGCCGCTGCTTCCTGATGATCCCGGGTCAGGGTGCACAGGGTATGGTTGCGGGCTTCCTGATCAAAGCAGGCCAGCAGTGAACCGCCGCCTTCGGCCAGCGCGAGATTCTGCTTTAATCGGCCCAAGGCCAGGGTGGGGCCGGCCGCCAAGCGCTGGGCCAGTGCCAAGGCTTCAGGCAGCACTGCTGGCGCGGGCAGGGCTTTGGTAACGAGCCCGATGCTTGCGGCCTCAGCGCCGGAGAGTACCGGGGAGAGCAGATACAGTTCCCGGGTTTTGGCGGCGCCCAGGAGTTGCGACATAAAGTAGGTGCCGCCGTAGTCGCCAGACACGCCAACCTTGGCAAAGGCGGTGGTGAGCTTGGCGTCGTCGGCGCAGATGCGCAGATCACAGGCCAGTGCCAACGATAAACCCGCACCCGCGGCAGCACCTTCGATGGCGGCGATGGTGGGCTTGGGCATTTCATACAGATGGCGGGATGCGCTCATGCGATCGCGCAGGCTATGGATGGCCTCACCCAGGGGTACATCACGACCGCGACCGGCGTGCATGGCCTTCACATCACCCCCCACACAGAAATAACCACCCGCGCCGGTGAGCAGCACTGCGCGTACGGCGGGATCTTCGGCGGCGTTGGCGGTGGCTTCACGCAGGGCAAGGGTAAGCTCTGGGTCCAGTGCGTTGCGCCGTTCCGGTCGGTTCATGGTGAGTATCAACAGACCGTCTTTGAATTCACTTAGTAGTGCGTTGCTCATGCGGGCTCCTTAGCTGGAATGGTTATCAGGGTAAATCGATACGGAACGGGCGCGGCTGAAAGCCAAGGTCGCAACTGGCGGCGCTGTGATCAAATGCCAGATCCTGGTTCATGCGTTGGGCCATGGCGGCGGACAGGTGCCGATAGCGGGGCAGCGCCCGCGCCAGCGGCACGGCCAGGCGAAAACACCACAGGGGCACGCGGATCAGGCGCGGGCGGCGTCCCAGGGCGTTGAAGATTCGTATCACCATGGCTGCGTAGCTGAGGGTTTCCGCGCCGGAAATGTTATAGGCCTGATTGCGTACGCCGGTTGTGGTCAGCGCCGCAATACAGGCGGCGGCGACATCGGCGGCATGAATGGGCTGGCGCAGGCCGGTGGCGGCGCCCAGCAGCGGGAAGCAGCCGAAGGTTTCGATAACGCGCATGATCTGGGTGATATTGGCGTCCTTGCCCGGATCGTAGATCAGGGTGGGGCGCAGCAGGATCCAGTCGATGCCTTGCTCCTGGGCCCAGTCCTGCAGCGCTTGCTCGGCGGCAATCAGTTTTGCCACCAACGCGGTTTCCGCAGCGTCGCTGGAAGCCTGCTTGGTAAAAATACTGGTGGTGGAGAGTGCAACGATGCGTTTGGCGCCACAGGCGGCAAGGAACGGGAAATAATCGGGCAGTGTCCACAGGGGTGCCAGGCTCACCCAATAGGGTATCTCGGTTTGGTAATTGCTGGCGGGTAGCTGCTGCCAATTGATGCCGGGTTGTGCCGGCTGCGCTGCGCGTGAAAATCCGGTGACCTGCCATTGGGCCTGGACCAGCGCTTGGCACAGATGCGCACCCACCATGCTGCTGGCACCAATGATGCCGACTTGATCAGTGTTCACCAGAATCTCGCATCGGGAAACTTCCAAAAAAAGGGCTGCATGCTGCAGCCCTTTTCGTCGACTTTACGTCTTTGCTGAGAATGCCCGCCCTCAGGGCGCGGGGCAATTCATACCAACCAGGCCACGGCCCAGGGAGTTGACGCTGAAGTTGCACCCATAAGTGGGCTGGCGCACCACTTCCGGATCCAACACATCATCACCAGCTGCCGGCACGCCATCTTCCACCCAGCGCACCAGATCATTCCAGGCTTGTGCGACTTCGGCACCGTTGAAATCGCAGTGCGAGGTGCCGCGGATGGCACGAACGGCCAGCAGATGATCGCGATTATTGGCCTGGGCCCGGCGCGCATAGTTCTGCTGCATGGAGAAGGGGACGAACATATCGCCCAGCGTGTGCAGGCTCACCACGGGCACGCGGAAGGTGCCATTGATCGCCGGTGAGACGGCGCTGGATTGCGGTAGGCTGCCCAGGCCGTTCTTTCGTTGCAGCTGAGGCAGGCCCGTGGAACGCCAGATGCTGTCGTTGAATGCCTGCTCTTCCGGCGTCAATACAGGACCATCGGTCCAGCGGTAAACCACCTCGCTGGTGTCGCGGCCGAGGATGCGCGCTGAGCCCTGGCTGAAGATGAAGGCGCCATTGAAGAGGAGGCTGGTGAAGCCCTGGTTGAAGCCGGGTCGCTCGCCTCCGCTGAGGTTTTTCAGAATATCGCGGTAGCGTTCTCCAGCCGGCGTCAGGCCGCCGGGAAAGGGGCTGCCCAGTTGGGCACGGGTCGCCGGCCAGCCCTCGCTGGTGTAGTTATCCGGTGTAGGTACGGCCACCGTGCCCCAGGCCAGGGTCTCGGCGGCGATGTGTGCGCTTTCGAAGAAATCGAAAAGGTCACTGCCGCCCATCACGCCACAGAGCGCCAGCGCGCCATCGAAGGTGTTGGGCCATTGCTCAATGGCAAATCCGGTGACATGACCACCCAGGGACACCCCGCTGATATAGACCCGCTTGGGATTGCCGACCTTGCCGCGGAACACCCCGATCAGACGATGGGTGTCCTGGGCACCGGTGCCCGGGACGTAGCCGTTGGCGCGGTAGCTGGAGGCGGCCCAGGCATAGCCTTGGCTCAGCCACAGATCGCGCAGGCCGGGCATGCTCACGGACAGTACCGGGTTGGTTTCCGGCACATAGCCATGGGCGAACAGTACCAGGCCGCCGTTCCAGTTGCCGGGCACTTCCATGCGGTAGGCCGCACCGGCATGCACACCCCAATGGGCAGTGGCGCCGGGGCGGGCGTCGAACGGCAGGGTATCCTCATTGATGATCCAGTGGTTGTTGGCCAGGGCCGAGGTGGCCACCAGCAGTAACGCAAACAGGGCACAGAGCCGCGCCGGACGCGGGCGCTGGCGGTTGGTGTGGCGTGACATATCTCCCCCCTTGGAAGTATTCGCGTGCAGTTGTTGTGATCGGCTAAAGCCTGTCGACCTTAGGCGCGGCGTGCACGCAGGTCAACTCGATCATGTAGGGGTGCCCGCAAGCCCATGCAAAGGCGGCAGATGGTGGCTGGCGCTGCGTCCCTGCGCGTGGCTCAATGCAAGGCTTGTCGACGCCTGGGGTGGGGAGTGCGTATGGCGCAAGCCGGTTCGGAACTGTTGCTGGCCTTGTTGGCACTGGCGGTGTTGGCCATGCCGTTCGTGACGTTGGCGGTACTGGCCAGGTTGAAACGGGTGGAGCAGCGCCTGGCACGATTGGAGCGGGGCGCGATCGCACAGCCGGCGCCAGCGAGCCCAGCGCCGACATCTGCGTCAGTGCCGACATCTGCGTCAGCACCGACACCGGCCGCAGGCGCCGCGCCGGCGACCATGGTGCGACCGGCAGTGGACAGTACTTCGGCCACCAGCAACGCGGCCACCGCCACAGCGGGCATTCCCAGCACCAGAACTCAAGCTCAACCCGACCCCATCACACTGGCGATACGCCTGGTGCAGGGCTGGTTCAGCCAGGGCAATGTGCCGGTAAAGGTGGGCATGCTGGTGTTGTTCGCCGGTGTGGCGGCATTGCTGAAATATGTGACTGATCAGGGTTGGCTCAGCTTTTCCATTGAATATCGCCTGCTGGGCATCGCCCTGCTCGCCATGGTCGGCTTGGCTTTCGGCTGGCGCCAGCGCAGCCACAAACCCGTGTTTGCGTTGAGTCTGCAGGGCGGTGCGGTGGGCATTCTGCTGCTCACCCTGTTTGCCGCGTTCAAACTCTATGATCTGGTGCCGGCCATGCTGGCACTGAGTCTGAGTGTTGTGCTGGTAGCAGGTACCGGCGTGCTGGCGGTGGTGCAGCATGCCCGGGCGTTGGCGGTGCTGGCCATGCTGGCCGGGTTTGCCGCGCCTGTGCTGATGTCCACGGGCGCCGGTAGCCATGTGGCATTGTTCAGTTACTACGCGGTGCTGAATGCCGCCATTCTTGGCATCGCCTGGTACCGGCCTTGGCGTTTGCTGAATCTGCTGGGCTTTATTGCCACCTTTGCCATTGCCACCCTTTGGGGCGCCTTGGTGTATGAGCCGGCGCTGCGCGCAAGTACGTTGCCGTTCCTGCTGCTGTTTTATCTGTTCTATTTATTGATTCCCCTGCTCTATGCCCGGCGGCGTGGTGCCCTGCGGCGGGATCTGGTGGATGGGGCGTTGGTCTTTGGCAATCCACTGCTGGCGTTTGCGTTGTTGGCAGCGCTGCTGGACGGCGCCCGGATGCCGCTGGCATTTGCGGCCTTGGGACTGGCATTGCTGTACACGGCCCTGGCCTGGTGGTTGCGGCGCGCTGCGCGTTATCAGCCGTTGCAGGAAGCCTATGCAGTGTTGGCCATTGGCTTTGCCACCCTGGCGGTGCCTCTGGCGTTGTCCGCCAAAGCCACCGCCAGTGTGTTTGCCCTGGAAGGTGCGGCCCTGGTATGGCTGGGTTTGCGCCAGGCAAAACGCCTGCCCCAGCTTGCCGGCCTGGCATTGCAGTTACTGGCCGCGCTGGGACTGCTGCTGGGTGGTTTTCGCACTGAGTCCATGGCGGTCCTCAATGCCGGCTTTATGAGCGGCATGCTGCTGGTGCTGGCAGGTTTTGTCAGCGCCTGGAGTTATCAGCGTTTGGGACGTTGGCTGCCAGCGCTGTTGTATTACGCCTGGGGACTGTACTGGTGGCTGCTCATTTTCGGCCACGAAATCATTCGCTATCTGTCGTATCGCCACTGGGCCGATGCCTGGCTGGCTGTGCTGGCGCTGTCGTTACTGCTGCTGGCACTGGCACAGCGCTTTGTGCCGGGCCGCGCGCTGGTGTGGACGTCGGTGGTGAGTTTGGGCCTGGCGCTGTTAGTTGTTGGGGTCCAGGGCAATGTCCGCGGACTGCCGCTTGGCGGCTACGGTATTTGGGCTTGGCTGGCCTTTGTGCCGGCGGCGCTTGCTGCCTTGGCGGCGCTGCGGCAACAAAGCCGCGCTGCCATGGCCTGGGCTTTGTCCCTGTGGCTGCTGAGCATCTGCTGGCTGCTGACCTTGTCCCTGGAGTATGGGTTGCTGCTGGCGGCACTGGCCGAGGGTTGGCGTTTGGCGGGCGTGGCGCTGCCCTGGTTATTGGTGAGCGCCGCCCTGTTGCTGCGACCGCAATGGATTGGTTGGCCCTTGGCGCAGCAGCGTGAGCAATGGCAGGCGCCACTGCTGCTGTTGTGGGCGGTGTTATTAAGCCTGGGCTGGTTGCTGCTGGTAATGCGCAGCGGCAGCCCGGCGCCACTGCCCTGGGTGCCGGTGTTGAATCCGCTGGAGCTGAGTTTGCTGGCGC
>JBJHDG010000139.1:0-6861 GCA_050486425.1 Pseudomonadales bacterium
TCCGGAATCAGCACAGCTTCCACACAGTTGCCGTTATGCACCCGCAGCACCCATTTCCGGGTGCCGTCTGTGGAACACTGCTCGGTCACCACCTCGGGCAAACTCAGGCTGGCGATCTGCTCCAGTTGCGCGCGCAGCCGCTGGGACAAATCCGTCATCTCGGCAAAGTCGGTCACACCGCGGTGATAAATCCACTTCATCACCTGCATGGTGCGATATTTTTTCTCGCCCAACGTCGCAAAGAAGGCCGTCAGCGCAGCCCGATCCAATCCGAGCAGATTGATCGGTGCAACGCTATCCGGCATTGGTGCAGTGGCGATGCTCATGGGTGACGGTAACCGGCGCCGGGATCAGCGCGGGCAGATTTCAGCGTCGGTAAAGAAGTAGGCAATCTCGCGCTGGGCGGAGGCTGCCGAATCTGAACCATGCACGGCATTGGCATCGATGCTCTGCGCGAAGTCAGCACGGATGGTGCCGGGCTCGGCTTCCTTGGGATTGGTGGCGCCCATGAGCTGACGGTTCAGGCTGATGGCATTCTCGCCTTCCAGCACTTGCACCATCACCGGACCTGAGGTCATGAACGCCACCAGCGCAGGGAAGAAAGGCCGCTCTTTGTGCTCGGCATAGAAACCCTCGGCCTGCGCCTGACTCAGGTGCAGCATCTTCGCCGCCACGATACGCAGGCCAGCTTGTTCGAATCTGCTGTAAATTTGTCCGATCAGATTCTGGGCCACTGCATCGGGTTTGACGATAGAAAAGGTTTTTTCAACTGCCATGGGTTGCTCCGCACCTTGCCAAGTTAGCGATATCTGCCCCCTATGTGCTTGATTATTCAAGAAATAGGTGGCGCATGAGGGCGCGTATTATACGCATTTCGGGGCGCAAGCGTGAGGGGCGGCGGCGAATTCCGCCAGCAGAGAGATTCAGCGATCGGCCAGCTGCCAACCGGGGCCCAGGGCACCCCGCCGCTGCCAGTCGATAATGGCCAGATGGCGCGCCAGCCGCAGGGCTACCTGTTGCCAATCGTTGGCCAGGGCAAAGTCGCGGCAACGGCTTCTGGACACCTTCAGCGCCCGGGTCACAGCGGCGCCCAAATCCGGATCCAGGGCGCCGTTGACCCCTTCCTGCACCACATCCTTGGGGCCGGTCACGGGATAAGCGGCCACCGGGGTGCCACAAGCCATGGCTTCCAGCATGACCAGGCCGAAGGTATCGGTACGGGACGGGAACACGAACACATCGGCGTTGGCATAGTAATCCGCCAGCGCCTGGCCTCTTTGATAGCCGACCCAACTGGCCTGGGGGTACTTGGCCTGCAGCTCTGCGCGCTGGGGTCCATCACCCACCACGATCTTTTCCGCCACCAGGGGCAGGCGCAGAAATGCCTCCAGATTCTTTTCTACAGCCACACGCCCCACGTACAGCAGCCGCGGGCGCTGGCCGGGTGCATAGGTCGGGTTGGGACGAAACAACTCGGTGTCCACGCCACGCCCCCAAACCACCAGACGCGACAAACCCCAAGCCTTGAGTTCCGCCTGATGGCTGGCCGTGGTCACCATGGTGTGTAGCGCCGGGCGATGGAACCAGCGTAACAGCGCATAGCCCAGCCAGAGCGGAATCCGTTTGCGGGCGTTGAGATATTCCGGGAACTTGGTGTGCAACGAGGTGGTAAAGGGGATCAGTTGCTGCATCAGCAGTTGCCGGGCCGCCACCCCCAGTGGGCCTTCGGTCGCAATATGGATACTGTCCGGACGCATGGCGAGGATCTGCCGGCGAATCCGCCAGGGATCCAAGGCCACCCGAATCTCAGGATACCCAGGCAATGGCAGGGTACGGCAATGTTCCGGCGTGAGTACTTCCACCTGCATGCCAAGTTGCTGCAGTTGCGCAATGACCAGTTTCAGCGTGGTTACCACGCCGTTGGTTTGTGGTTCCCAGGCGTCGGTAACGATCAGCAGTTTCATGCTCATGCCAAACGCAAAATCTGGAACTGACCCTGGGCATCCTCCACCAGCGCCGTACAAGACTCCACCCAATCGCCACAGTTCATATAACGCACGTTGCCCAGGGTGGCTATTTCTGCATGATGAATATGCCCGCAAATAACACCGTCATAGCCTTGCTGCTGACAGTGATGGGCCACCGACGTCTCGAACTCACTGATAAAGCTCACGGCCTTTTTTACCTTCCGCTTGACCCAGGCAGACAACGACCAGTAACCATAGCCGTAGCGCAAGCGCCAGCGGTTGAACACCGCGTTGAGCGCCAGCAACGCCTCATAACCCTGATCACCCAGGAACGCCAACCAGCGATGGTATCGAGTTACCACATCATATTGATCGCCATGCACCACCAGCATTTTCTTGCCGTCAGCGGTTTCATGCACAGCTGCATCCAGCAGTTGAATATTGCCCAACGCCAGGTTGGAGTAACGGCGCAGGAATTCATCATGATTACCGGTGATAAAAATGATCTGGGTGCCCCGCTTAGCCAGGGTCAGAAACCGCCGCATGACATTGGTGTGGCTTTGCGGCCAGTAGAAGCTGGATTTTAGCCGCCAGCCGTCAATGATATCGCCCACAAGATAGAGGCGTTCACAAGTATGGCGTTTGAGGAAATCGGCGAGGAATTCGGCCTTACAGCCTTTGGTGCCCAGATGAATATCTGACAGGAAGATGCTTCGGTAATGTGTTTTCCCAAGTTTTGGTTTTGCCTTCATAAATCAACCCGGATGCGTTAGTGCGCACCTTAGGCAAGATCCGTGAAGACATTGTGACCGTTGCGTGAATCATTGATGACAGCGGCCGGAGTGCGCCCGGCTTAGGCGGGCCGGGCCTGCGCTGGATTGGCGGCACGCAGACGGCTGACCACAGCCACTACTCTGCTTGCAGCATGCAGTACTTCCTGGCGGGTACTGAAGCGGCCCAGCGAGAAGCGCAAGGACGCATGCGCCAAGGCATCAGGCACACCCAATGCCCGCAACACATAAGAAGGCTCCACGGTTTCCGATGTGCAGGCCGAGCCGGTGGACAGTGCCAAATCATCCAGGGCCAATAGCAGGGTTTCGCCATCCACACCGGCAAAGCTGATATTGGCGATGCCGCACACCCGAGGCGCGCCAGCGCCATTCAGGGTGATGCCATCCAGCACCTGCAACTCCTGCCAGAGCAGATCCCGCAACGCGGCAATGCGTGCGCTTTCATGTTGCATTTCCTGCTGCATCAGGCGCGCGGCCTCGCCCAGCCCCACGATCTGATGGGTGGCCAAGGTGCCGGAACGCAGGCCACGCTCATGACCACCACCATGCATCTGCGGCGTCAGGCGCACCTGGGGCTGACGCCGCACATAGAGTGCGCCTGCGCCCTTGGGGCCGTACATCTTATGCGCGGACAGGGACAGCAGGTCCACCGCCATATGCTGCATATCCAGCGCCAGCTTGCCGGCACTCTGGGCAGCATCCACATGCAAAAGCACGCCACGCTCACGGCAACAGGCGCCAATACCAGCAATGTCATTGATGACACCCAGTTCATTGTTCACATGCATGACGGACACCAGCAAGGTGTCCGGACGCAAGGCGGCTGCCACCTGGGCCGGGCTGATCAGGCCATTGCCATCCGGTTGCAGATAGGTGAGCGCAAAGCCACGGCTTTCCAGATAAGCGCAGGTATCCAGCACGGCCTTGTGTTCGATGGCACTGGTGATCAGATGCCGCCGCGCCTGCCGCTGCGGGCTGGGGCTACCGTAGTACTCAGCAGCGCCCTTGAGCGCCAGGTTGATGGCCTCGGTGGCACCCGCGGTAAACCCACGTTCCCGGGGATCTGCCTGCAGCAGGGCTGCCACCTGGGCACGGGCTTCCTCCACCGCCTCTTCGGCGCGCCAGCCGTAGAGATGGGATCTGGAAGCGGGATTGCCGAAGTTGCCCGTGGTAAGCAGGCATTCGCTCATGCGCTGGGCAACCCTGGGATCCACCGGCGTGGTGGCGGCGTAATCCAGATACACGGGAAGTGGCATCAGCTGCTCAGCATGCGGGTGTCGATAATGCGCCCCAGATGATTGTCCTGGCGCCGGGCAATGGCACGTATGTCCGCGCGCTGCACCAGGTCACCCAGACTGATCTCGCGCAGGAATTCATCGATGCGGCCGGAGAGATCGCTCCAGAGTTCGTGGGTCAGGCACACCAGGCCATCCTGACAGTCGCCGCTGCCCCCACAACGGGTGGCGTCTATGCCTTCACCCACGGAATTGATGATGTCGGAAATGCTGATGTCGGCGCCGGTCTTGGCCAGGGCATAACCCCCACCGGGGCCGCGCAAACTGACCACCAAACGCGCCCGGCGCAGTTTGGCGAACAGCTGCTCCAGATAGGATTGGGAAATGCCCTGGCGGGCAGAAATATCGGCCAGCGTGACCGGCCCCTGGGATCCATGCAAAGCCAGATCCAGCATGGCAGTAACCGCATAGCGGCCTTTGGTGGTGAGCCTCATGGTGCTGCTCGTGCATGGCGACTGAGCCCGGAGTATGCAATACCCGAGTATTTTGGTCCAGTATTCGGCGCGGCGCCTGCTGCGCCCTGATCAGGGTTCGCCCTAATCGATGTCCTTGCGCTTTTGTCCCAGGCGCCATTGCACCTGGCTGAGCAGTCCCCGCAGCATCCGCACCTCAGTGGCATCCGGCCGGGTGCGATTGAACAGGCGCCGGAATCTGGTCAGGGCCTGACGCGGATTGGCGGGATCATAGAAATCAATGGCGGTAAGTACCTCATCCAGATGCCCGAAAAAACCTTCCATCTCAGCGGCGGATGCGGGCGGCCGATCCCACTCAGGCTCCGGCGTTGCGCCAGCCAGGGTCAGGGCGTGCTGATAAATTTCATAGCACACCACCTGCACCGCCATGGCGAGATTCAAAGAGCCATAATCCGGGTTGGCTGCAATCTGCAGATGGCTATGGCAACGCTGGAGTTCATCGTTGGTGAGGCCAGAGGTCTCCCGACCGAACAAAATCGCCAGGGGCTGCGCCGGTCCCTCCGCCAGCAGGCGCTGGGCCGTTTGTTTGGCATCCAGAATGGGCCAGGGGATACGGCGGTTCCTGGTGCTGGTGCCCACCACCAGGGTGCAAGGGCCGATGGCTGCATCCAGGCTGTCCACCACCTGGGCCTGATCCAGCACGTCCAGGGCGCCGGCGGCGCGCCAATCCGCCTGGGGATCGGGAAAGCGTTCCGGCCGCACCAGATACAGTTGGCTTAAGCCCATGGTCTTCATGGCCCGGGCGGCGCCACCAATGTTACCGGGATGACTGGTTTCCACCAGCACGATACGAATATGGTCAAGGTTCATCTGCATGGCGCCAGTATATCCCAGTGTACTGTTTATGCGCCGGGCAGCTGCTGGTAGCATACGCGCCCCCAACTTGCAGGCTGGCATTCATGGCACAGCATCCGATGGTCAATGTGGCGCTGCGCGCAGCCCGGCGCGGCGCCCAGGTTATTGTGCGCGCCATGGATCGGGTGGACCTGCTGCAGGTGGAAGAAAAACGCAAGAACGATCTGGTCTCGGATGTGGATCGTGCTGCGGAAGCCGCCATTGTGGAAGCACTGCGGCAATCATTTCCCGAGCACAGCATTCTGGCCGAGGAGTCCGGTCAGATTCACAGTGGCAATGACTATGAATGGGTGCTGGATCCCTTGGATGGCACCACCAACTTTCTCTACGGTATTCCCCACTTCTGTGTGTCCCTGGCGCTGCGCCATCAGGGGCGGCTGGAACATGCGGTCATCATCGACCCGGTGCGCAACGAGGAATTCACCGCTTCCCGTGGCCAGGGTGCGCAACTGAATGGGCGCCGCCTGCGGGTCAGCAAGCGCATTCGGTTGGAAGAGTGTCTGCTGGCCACCGGCATCCCGTTCCGGGACGCCAAGGTGCATCTGACCGCCTACATGGCCATGCTGGAAGACTTTGCGACCCACAGCCGGGAAATTCGGCGACAAGGTTCGGCGGCGCTGGATCTGGCGTATGTGGCTGCGGGCCGCTACGACGGCTACTGGGAGCTGGGATTGAAACCCTGGGATATCGCCGCTGGCGTGTTGCTGGTTCGGGAAGCCGGCGGCATGGTGGGCGATATTCTGGGCGGGGAAAATTTCATGCAGACCGGCAATATCGTGGCCGGCAATCCCAAGGTATTCAAGGCGCTACTGCAGCACATCCATCCCCACCTGACGCCGGCCTTGCGCGGCAGCTGAGCCGCAGCCCTTAACTCAGGGTAGGCTCTCAGGGTGCGCTGTCAGCTGCCTGTTCTTTCTCGACCAACACCAGATCATCTCTGCTCACGCCCATGCTCAGCAGCACATTGGCAGCGATGTAAATGGAAGAATAAGTACCTACCAGCACGCCCACGATCAGGGCATCGGCAAAACCCTGCACCTGGGCGCCGCCAAAGATCAGCAACGACACCAATACCAGCAAGGTGGTTAACGAGGTAATCAGGGTGCGGCTCAACACCTGGTTCAGAGACACATTGATCACTTCCACCGGCGTACTGCGCCTGATGGTACGGAAGTTTTCCCGGATGCGGTCGTACACCACAATGGTGTCATTCAGCGAATAACCGATCACCGCCAGCACCGCCGCCAGTGAGGGCAAATCAAATGTCCATTGGGTGAGGGAGAACATGCCAAAAATAATGATGACGTCATGCACCAGGGCCACCACCGAGCCCACGGCAAACTTACCGGCAAAGCGGAACATGATGTAGATGAGCACCGCCGCCAGAGCCACCAACATGGCCAGGCCGCCCTGCTCCCGCAGCTCTTCACCCACGGCCGGGCCCACAAACTCGGCACGGCGCCGATCAGCACCCGGGTAG
>JBJHDG010000140.1:0-2751 GCA_050486425.1 Pseudomonadales bacterium
GCGGTAGAATGTCGCCTGGGCGCTCGCGCAGCGGCGGCACCTGCAAGGGGAATACATTGAGTCGGTAGTAGAGGTCTTCCCGCAGCACGCCATCCAATACCGCCTGCTGCAAGTCCCGATTGGAGGTGGCGATGACCCGCACATCCACGCGGATGGGCTTGCTGCCACCCAGCCGCTCCACTTCCCGCTCCTGCAACACACGCAGCAGCTTGGCCTGCAGCGGCAGCGCCATCTCGGTGATCTCATCCAGCAACAGAGTGCCGCCCTGGGCCTGTTCAAACTTGCCCGGCCGCGCCTCACTGGCACCGGTAAAGGCGCCCTTCTCGTGACCTAACAGCATGGCTTCGAGCATGCTTTCCGGAATGGCGGCGCAGTTCATGGCCACAAACGGACCCTGGGCACGGTTGGAACTCAGATGCACATAGCGCGCATAGACTTCCTTGCCGACGCCAGACTCACCCGTGAGCATGATGCTCACCTCGGTCAGCGCCACCTTGCCGGCCAGCGCCAGCAGCTGACGGCTGGCCAGATCGTTGGCCACGGGCAGCTGTTGCCGGGCGGCTGGTACCTGCTGGGTGCTGCGTTGTTCGAGGGCCACTGCTTCGCTCCACCTGTTGTCTCATGGGTGCCGGCCACTTGACGGATCGGCACTGACAAAGATCCTTGTATGGGTATTGAGCAAAGCCCGTGCCAGGTGGGTTATTTTTATAAAAATCAACTGCTTAGAGAATTCTTCCGGGGTTCGCAGGGGGGCAGGGGTGGGGGTCATGGAAAAATCGCCGGAATTCTGACGGCGCCTAGTGCTCGTCCCGCTCGATGCCGAACTTGCGCATCTTTTCCACCAGGGTGGTGCGACGCAGACCAAGCTGGGCGGCGGCCCTGGCCACCACGCCCTGGGCATCATCCAGCGCCTGGCGGATCAGGCTCATTTCCAGACCTTCCAGCAGCGACTTCAGCGCCAAATCCCGGCCGGCCAGGCCTTGCTTGGCCAGTTGCTCCAACTGGGACAGGGGGTTGTCCTCGGCAAGGGCTGCGCCGTCCGCAGCGGCTGGCGCAGCCGGCGCTGCCGCCAGCTGTTCTGCCAACTGCTCCTGCAACAGGGGCCGCAGCTTCTGCGGCAATTCGTTGGCGCTGACGGCCCGGCCTGGGGCCAGGATGGCGCAACGTTCCACCAGATTGGCCAGCTCCCGCACATTGCCCGGCCAGTCGTACTGGGCCAGGGCGGCGACCAGGGCATCGGGAAACCGGGCCGTGGGCATACCACTACGCTGCAAGCGGGCGTTGAGTTCGGAAATCAATAGCGGCAGATCCTCCGGCCGCTCCCGCAACGCCGGCATTTCCACCGGCACCACATACAGCCGGTAGTACAGATCCTCACGGAAACTGCCGTCGGCAATCATGGCCTCCAGATCGCGGTGAGTGGCGGCAATGATGCGCACATCGGCTTCGATGCTCTTGTTGCTGCCTACCCGTTCAAAGCGCCGCTCTTGCAATACCCGTAGCAGTTTTACCTGCATATCCAGCGGCATGTCGCCGATTTCATCCAGGAACAGGGTGCCGCCATGGGCCAGTTCGAAACGGCCCTTGCGGGTGGTGAGCGCGCCGGTAAAGGCGCCCTTCTCATGGCCAAACAGCTCGCTTTCCAACAACTCGGCGGGAATGGCGCCGCAGTTGACGGCGACAAAAGGGCCATTGCGGCGCGGCGAATGAAAATGAATATTGCGTGCCACCACTTCCTTGCCGGTGCCGGTTTCCCCCAGCACCAGCACCGTGGTTTCCGAGGCGGCCACGCGCCCGATCAGGCGACGCACAGCCTGCACCGCCGGCGAGCGGCCCACCAGGGAGCGGAACAGCTCCGGCTGACCCTGCACCCCTTCCAGATCGGCATGGGCCTGGGTCAGGCGTAGATCCTGCAGCACAGTGGCGAGCTGGGCATATTTCAGCGGGGCCTGCAGCGTGGCCACGGCCTCTTCCCGCAACCGGCTCACATCGGCGCCTGGCTCTGCCTGATACAGGATTATGGCCACCCCTGGACGCGATTGTTGTAGCTGTTGCTGCCAGCTGACCAGCTGCTGCTGGCTCTGTGCCTGCACCACCAGGGTCACCGCCAGCAGGTTGAGGTCCTGCACCAGAGCCGCCAGGGCTTCACCATCCTGGGGGGTAGCCGCCAGGGTACGCACGCCGAGAAATTCAAACTGTGCCGCCAGGTTGTGGAGCAGCACCTGATCATCACCCAGCAGCAGCACAGCGCTGTCGGCACCGGTCAGGGCCGCCGCCACGGCCGGCCCACGGGCTTCGACTTCTGCCACCATGGCCATGGGGTCCATGCTGGCTGGATTCATGGCAAAGCCTGCCGTCGCGTCCACCGCTTGCGCTGGAATTCTCATCCGCACTCTCCCTGAGATCTGCCTGGTTTTGCTGGGTCTTACCGGCGGTGCTTCCCCGCTGCGCCGACGGTTATTTGACAGAAGCCTAGCCCAGATACGGGAAAACGCTAATTTCGCTATTGGATTGACTGGGTAAGCCCCGGAGGAGACCCCATCAGTGGATTTTTGTGTCGAAATTTCAACACTTTAGGGGGTATATGAGGATTGTAAGCCCTATGTAAATCAGGCCTCTGGCGTCGACTCTCTGTCGCCTGCCTGCTGGCTCCCGGCGTTGCGATAGGTGCGGCTCTGCGCCACGGCCCGACGATGGCGCCGGAACACCAGCTTTTCCAGCCACTCCCGCACGCCGACGCTGGTGCCTTCC
>JBJHDG010000140.1:2761-6833 GCA_050486425.1 Pseudomonadales bacterium
ATCAGGTACCACTGGGTGAGCAGCAGCGCCTCCGGCGCCTGGGGCGCGGCACTGGTCCAGCACAGACCATGGGCATTGAATCTCATGCTCACCTGATCCGGGCCACCGCGCTGCTCCCGCAGCAGATCCGCCAGCAGTTCCAGGGTGAGATTGACCTTGCCTTCCAGGCGCCTGAACTCTGCCCGCTCCACGTCATCGGCCTGGGACTCATCATGCTCTTCCAACATGGTGAGGGAACGCAGCACATTCTCGTTGCGGTGGTTGATATGGGAGAGGGCCTCCGGACTGGGCAGCCGAGTGACCTGGTCCCACTGCAGCCCCAACTCGTCATCCGAGTACAGCCGATCGCCCAGTACCTCGGCTTCTTCCGGTGGCAGCGCGCTTTGTTCGCTCATGTGGGCTCCCGCATCAGCTGGCGGCATTTTCCAAATAGGCGCGCACGCCCTGGCGGCTTTGCTGCAACTGGCCGAGTTGGGCTTGCAGCCCGGTGCGCTGATGACCCAGCCAGTCCAGGACAGCGCCATGGGCCTGATGCAGCTGACTCAGCCGCTGGTGCAACGCCATGCGTTGCGCCTGGGGCAGCGCTGACAGTTGCGCCACCCGTTGGGTAAGGGTAAAGACCGCAGTGTCCAGAGCGCCGGTCTGCGCAAAATCCTGCTCCTCCAGGGCCCGCCGCAACTGCGCCGCCAGTGCGGCCGCCTCGGCGGCGATGGCCTGACATTCCCTGTCGTGCTGCGGGTGGTGGGTCATGTTCAGGCTCCCGCTGCGGCGCCGATACTGGCCCAGCTGTCACGAATCTCCGTGAGCAGGCCGGCCACTTCATCCAACAACGCCGGATCTTCCTGCAGGTTGGCTTCCAACAGACGCCGCCCCATGTACTCATAGAGCGCGCCCAGATTTTCCGCCAGCTCACCACCTTGTTCCATATCCAGGCTCACCCGCAGACCTTCCACCAAGCCAATGGCTTTGCCGATGAGTTCACTGCGTCGCGCACCTTCCCCGGCGACCAAGGCACCCTTGGCGCCGGCAATGCGGGCCAAGGCGCCATCCAGCATCAGTTGCACCAGCTGATGCGGGCTGGCCTCGCTCACCTGGGTTTGCAGGCCCAGATTGCGGTATTGATCCAGTGCCTGCTTGCTGCCATAGGTTTGCATGGGACGCTCCTTGTCTTAGCTATCTATTTCGACCCGGGCGCAGATCCGCCAGGTTCGAGAGCTGATCTTCGAGGAAGGCGCTGGTGCGGGAGAACTGGGCCACCATGGCATCCAGCGCCGAAAATTGGTTGCGCAGCCGCTGTTCCACCGCCGCCATACGCCGGTCCAGTGCCACGCGCTGCTCATCGATACGTTTGAGCTGATTGTTCAGGCTGTCCAGCCGGCTCTCCAGCACGCCACCCTGGCCAGCATAGCCTTGCAAGGCACTGCCAAAGGTTTCAGCAAACGCCCCTAACAGGCGCTCCACCGCCGCCGGATCTTCGCGCAACGCAGTATCCAGCTTCTGCGCATCCAGACTGACCTTGCCATTGATATCGGCGCTGAACCCCAGCGCCTGCATGCTGCTGTAGGCGTTATCGCCCAGGCCCGGGATGTTACGACTGAACGCACCGCCCAACTGCGACTGCACGGCACGCAGGCTGGGATCCCCCAGCAGCGGGCCGCCGCTGCCAGTGGCCGGGTCATAACGGCCGTTGTTGCGCACCACGTCCTGTAGCGAGTTATAGACGGCTGCCAGGGTATTCAGGCGACTACGCACTGCATCTCGGTCCTGGGACACGCTGACGGTAGTGGCACCGGCGCCGCTGACCCGTTCCAGGCGAAGCGTCAGGCCTGGCAACACATCCGTAAGCTGATTGCTGCTGGCGGTGAGCGCCAGCCCGTTGACGCTGAACTGGGCATCCGCCGCTGGTGCGGTTTCGATCATGGCCGCTGAGGCCAGGCGCCCGTCCAGGCCACCGCTGACACTGATCTGCATGGCCCCGGCCGTACCTGTATCCCGGGCGCTGAGCAATAGTTTGTGCTCAGCACCATCAGGCACCACCACCGCCTGCACGCGGGCACCGCTGGCATTGATGGCATCACGCACCGCACGCAGGTCAGCGCCGGGCGCGATCTGGATGGCTGTGGTCGCATCCCCGATCTGAATGCTCAGGGTGCCGCTACCCAGGGCGGCTGCAGGGTCGGCAAAGCCGTCTGACGCCAGAGATTGGGCGCTGGCCAGGCTGTCTACCCGGATCTGCCAACTACCCTGCTCGGGCCTGGGCCCGGCGCTGTCGATCTGCACGCTGACGGCGTCACCGCCGGTGATGTTGGCCTTCAAGGCAGTCTGGAAATCCTTGAGGTTATTGACTGCGGTACCCAGGGTATTGGTGGCACTGCGCAACTGGCCCAGGGCGGAAAGCTGGCTGGTGGCCTTGGCTTGGCTGCGATTCAGGCGGTTTTCCACCGGCGCGCGTTCGGCAGTCACCAACTGTTGCACCAGGGAATTCAGATCCAAACCTGAACCCACACCCAAACTGCTGATACCTGTCATGCTTCACCACCTGTCGGTCTTTTGGCGCTGGCGCCAGTGGGCCGCCTCTCGCTAAGAGGCCTGCAAGATACCTGCCAGGGGCTCAGTGCCAGCACTCAGCTCCAGTACTCAACCCCCAACGACGTCAGTACGTCCCCGGCCATCAGCTTGGTGGCCAGGGCCAACATTTCCTCGGACGGGATCTGCCGCACCACCTCCCCACTGCCGGGGTTGACCACCTGAATCACGGTGCGGCCACTGTCCTGGTCTACAGAGAAGCGTAGATCACGCCGGGAATCCTGCATGGCCTGGTTCAGACGCTCGGCGGCCTCTGCCAGGGAACGTGTCTCCGGCAGCTCGGCCGGCGCCAGGCCCTGCAAGGGCGGTGCTGGCTTTTCTGCCGGCGTCGGGGCCGGCGCCTTGGCGGCGGGATCAGGCTTGGTTTGCGGGATGGCGCCAGTGGCGGCCAACACCATGCTGTCGGCACTCATGCTGGGTCCTCACTCACGTGGGCGCGGTCATGGCAAAAAACCATTGCGCGCAATCCTCGCCCCGGCAGTCCGGCTGCCGCTGATACAAAGATGGCGCGCAATAGCTTCGTCATGGTCATTCCTTGCCGGCCGCTGCCGGAAGCTGCGCGGGCCGGCCATCCCTGGCCGGCCCTTGCAGTACCTCTGCCTGCTTACCGCAGCAGGGCCAGTACGTTCTGGGGCGCCGCATTGGCCTGAGCCAACATGGCGATACCAGCTTGTTGCAACACCTGGGACCGGGTCAGCGCAGCGGTTTCTGCCGCGAAGTCGGTGTCCATGATGCGTGAGCGGGAAGCCGTCAGGTTCTCGGCCGTGGCGCTCAGGTTGGCGATGGTGGATTCGAAGCGGTTCTGGATGGCACCGAACACACCGCGCAGGCTGCTCACTGCTTCCAGTGCGGAATCCATGCGCAGGATGGCGTCGTTGGCGCCGGCCACATCCAGCACGTTGACGCTGGTGAGGTCGCCGCTGCTGGTAGCTTCACCGGCCATGTCCAGCGTGGTCGCAACCGCGCCACCCACCGTGAAGGTTTCCGCGGACTGCAGTTGCAGTTCGCCACCCACCACCGTAGCCACCATGCCACCCACTTCCGTGTTGATGGTGTTGGCCAGATCCTGCACCGACGTGAAGGTGCCGGTGATGGCCGTGGTGGTAGTGCCCACCTGGATGGTGAATTGGGTACCGGTCAGTTCCAATTCCTGACCAGGATCCTCACCGGCCACGGAGCTGGCACTGAAGGTAGCCGCATCAGCACCGGTGACCGAAATCGGGTCGTTACCCGGTTCGGCGCGGGTGATGACCAGCGCGTCGTCCGCGAAGCTGACAACGTAGTCGCCACCCAAGGCGGTTTGTACCGCGGTTACCAGGGCACCGGAGCTGCCCAGATCCGTGGTCAGAGATACCGCGTTACCATCCACCGAGAAGCTTACCGAGTTGTCCGGCGTACCGGGGTCGGCATCTTCACCAATGCTGGAAGGACCACCCATAAAGGCGGCATCGGCGCCACCGATGGCGATGGCATCTTCGCCAACTGC
>JBJHDG010000141.1:0-6793 GCA_050486425.1 Pseudomonadales bacterium
TCGTGGGTTTGTGCATTTACCGCCTGCTGAAGCAACGCCTGGTACGGCGCCGACCCTTCGTCGCCTGGTCTCAGCAGATTCATTGCGGCATTGCGCCCCTGGATGAATTCAGCTTTCCCTCCGGCCACAGCCTGCACGCCGCTGCCTTTACCTACCTGCTACTGGCCACGGTGCCAGCACTGGGTCTGGCATTGCTACCCTTTGCGGTGCTGGTAGCCGCCTCCAGGGTGGTGCTGGGTTTGCACTATCCCACGGATGTGCTGGTGGGTGTGCTGCTGGGGGTGGGTTTGGCCCAGAGCGCACTTTGGTTGTTGCCCGGCCTGGTGATCTGAAAGTTACCGAAACGCCTCCTCCCGGTTCAAAACGCGCTGGGCAAACGGCAATAATGCGCGCATGATCCGAGTCTGCTGATGCAGCTTCCGGTCGCTGTGTTGATCCGGAATTCAGTCTTCGTTGTTGCTTCCAGGTGTTCTTCTGCTTGCACTGATTGGAGGTGGGAAACGTTGACTCGATCTGGTTCCTTGCTGTTGCTGCTCACGCTCGCCAGCCCGCTACTGCCAGGCTGTCGCTCTCAAAATGCGGCCACTGTCACCCAGCACCGCGGCTAACGCTACCCTGTTATTGGTCTGGGATGGTGATATGGTATTGCGCCGGGATCTGTAGACCAGCCTGTGCTCTGGCTAGGCGTCCTGTCTGCTAGTCATATTCCAGGAATTGAACTCCTAACAATAATACTTCTAGCAATAACACATGGGGGAGAGCATGACCGACGCCTATCCAGAGGCGCTTGCCAGCGCCGAGCGTGAGCGCCTGGCGCGCCGCCGTGCCGCGGCCGATCTGACCGCTGCCGCCACCAAACCTTTGGTGGGGCTCGGCCTATCCGGCGGCGGAATTCGCAGCGCCACCTTTGCGCTGGGATTCGTGCAGGCGCTTGCCAAGCATCAGCTGCTGCGGCAGGTGGATTATCTGTCTACGGTTTCTGGTGGTGGCTATCTGGGTTCCTTTTTGGGGCGCTTGTTTCAACGCAACAGCTACGCCGACGTTGCGCAACTGGAAACTGGATTGAGCACCCAGGCGCAGCACAATGGTGCACTGCGCTACTTGCGGGAGAACGGCCGCTATCTGGCGCCCAATGGGGCCGGTGATATGTTGCTGGGCGTTACCGTGGTACTGCGCAATTTACTCAGCGTGCACATGGTGCTGGGTTTGTTCGTACTCTTGCTGCTGCTGCTGACGCAACTGGCCTATTTGTTGCCGGCCGGGCTCTACGCCCAATTGGTCGGTGTCAGTCTGGCGCCCTCCGCATTGGTGGAACGGCTTACAACCCCGTTCATCAGCCCCTATCTGCTACTGGCCGCCTTGGCGGCGGCTTTCTGGTTGCCGGCCACGGCCTGGGTGTACTGGCTCGTGGGCTACCCCAGGCATACCAGCACCCGAGAGCGGCTGGCGCATTGGGGGCCGCCGGCCCTGGTGATGGGATTGGCGCTCTCTCACTACATCCAGCCTTGGGTAACGCTGCCCAACTTTGCCGCCATCTTGCTGTACGGCGCGGGTTTGGTGGCGGCGCTCAGCCTGGCGCTAGCACTGTACGTCCATCTGCGTCAGCGTCATGTCAGCACTGGTGTTGGCGGCAACGGCACAGATGCCGCAGGCAAGGTGGGGCTGGCCCGCAACCGCAGCTCGCGCTGGCACCGGCAGGCGCTGTTGGTCACCCTGGCCCTGGTGCTGCTGGGGCTGTTCGACAGTCTGGGGGGCAATCTGAAGCTCTGGCTGAGCGAAAAAACCTGGAGCGAAATCCTTGCTGGGTTGGGCGCAGTTATTGCCACACTTAGCGCGGCCCGGGTCTGGATCACCAAATTTGTCCCCCAGACCGGAGAGCGCCCCAGGCTACCGGTGACACTACTGGCCGGCGCCATTGCCCTGGCGCTGCTGGCGCTGTACTTCCTGTTGCTCGCCACCCTGGCCCATGCGCTGGCCCAGGGCCATGGGGTGTATGCCCTGGTGGCCCTGGATCTGAACCCGCTCTGGATCGGTCTGGCACTTGGCGTGCTGGTTTTTCTGCTGGGCAATGCATTGGCGTTCGTGAATCGCTCCGGGCATCACGCGCTGTACAAGGCCAGGCTCACCCGGGCCTATTTGGGGGCTTCCAATCCCGCGCGCCACAGCGGCAGTCAGCGCGCTTCGGTGCTGGATACCCATCCCGATGATGACACCAGCCTGCAGGATTACTTTGCCACCGGCAGTGCGACCGGCGCACTGCATCAGGCAGCGCCCCTGCATCTGATCAATGTCACCGTCAATGAAACTGTCGATGGTCAGTCGCAGGTGCAACAGCAGGATCGTAAGGGCAGTAATCTGGCGTTTGGGCCTTGCGGTATGAGTCTGGGCGTGCGCCATCATGCAATTTTTGCCGGGGACAAGGTCTATGCGCCGTCCGCTGACCTGCAGCTGGCACCCAGCGCTGATCGCTTCCGCGTGTTTGCCTATCCGGAAGCGCAATGGCAAGCCGAGCCTCTGTCATTGGGCAGCCTGGTGGCGATTTCCGGCGCCGCTTTTTCCACCGGTATTGGCGCGCGCACCAATTTCTTTCTGAGTTTGCTCTGCGGCCTGGCCAATGTGCGCCTGGGTTACTGGTGGGATTCGGGGGTGGCGCCCGGCTCACGCCAGCATGCCCGCCATATCGCCCGCTGGCGCCGGGCTCTGGCCCACTATCTGCCTGTGTACAGCTTTCTGTTGGCGGAATTGCTGGCCCGCTTCCGCGGCCCCAGTTGGCAGCACTGGTATCTGTCTGATGGTGGCCATTTCGAAAATATGGGTGGCTATGAATTGATTCGACGCCAGTTACCCCTGACGTTGATCGTGGATGCCGAAGCCGATCCGGATTACACCTACGACGGCCTGGGCGATTTGGTACGCAAGGCACGGCTGGATTTTGGCGCCGAGATTGAATTCCTGCACGAAGCCGAGTTGCGCGAGCTGGGCGTTTGGCCACTGATAGGCACCCTGGACAGTCTGCGCCGGTATCCACGCCCGCAACCTGCAGTGACGGTAGCTGGTGCGCCGGCGTCACCACCGTTGTCACAAAGTCATGCTGCCTTGGCCCGGGTAAAATTTGCCGATGGCAGCAGCGGCTGGTTGCTGTATGTGAAACCCACGCTCACCGGCGCCGAGCCTGCGGATCTGCAGGAATATCTGGCCTCCCATCCGGCCTTTCCCCATGAACCCACCATCGATCAGTTTTTCGATGAGAATCAGTGGGAGAGTTATCGCCGACTGGGACAGCATATTGGTGAGTTGTTGTGCAGCCAGGGCGCTGATGGCTGGGATCTGGCGCAACGTTTGCGGGACACGCAACGGGACTAAGCGTTCGGCCGCGGTGTTGACGCCGATGCGTAGATATCCTCGGTGCCTGCGGGGCGGCGACGAAAGCGTTTGTATTCCCACTGGTACTGACTGGGATCAGTGAGGACCAGCGCTTCCACGGCTTGGTTCATGCGGGTGGCAAAGCTGAGTTCATCCTGCGCGTTGTCCAATTCCAGGACCGGCGTAAAACACAGCGCAAAACCCTGTGCATCCGGCAAGCGCGTGGCTGAACTTAACAGCACCAGCGGCTTGGCGTTCTTCACCAGGCGTTGCACCAGCGTCATGGTCAGTGCCGGCAATCCAAAAAAAGGTGCATGCACACCGGCGCGTCGATCAGGTACCTGATCCGGCAGCACACCCACCACCTTGCCCGCCTGCAAGGCTTTATACAGAGAGCGAATACCGGTGGCGGTCGTAGGTACCAAGGTGCTGCCCGCACGCATCCGGGCATTGCGAATAGACGCATCCAGCTGTTGGATATTGGGTGGCTCGTACAGGGCCACCATGCCATAGCGCTCACCCAAATACAGATTCAGCATTTCCCAGTTGCCAAAGTGTGGCGCCAGGATGATGACACCACGCCCGGCCTGTTGGGCCGCCTGCAATACTGCTTCACCAAGCACGGATTTGATCAGCGGTTGCCAGCGCTGCGGCGGCCAATGCCAAACCAAACCCATTTCGGCGCTGAGCTTGCCGGTTTGACGCAGGCTGTCTCGCACCAGTGTCGCTTGCGCTTGGGCCGATAGCTGTGGAAAGCAGTGCTGGATATTGATCTGGGTTACCTGATAAGCGCGGCCCCGGCTCCGCCAGGCCAGCCAGCCCATCAAACTACCCAGGCGCTGGGCCTGGGCCAGACTCAGCCAGCTCAGCAGTCGCAGCAGACCCAGGGTCAGCCGGGCAACCAGCGCATTACGCATGGGCAGGGTTCGCAAGCAGCGGTATGGATGTCTTCGGCACCGGGAGCAAATCAGCCTGTCAGCAAAGCCGTGCATTGTACGTCAGCAGCGCGGAGCTGGGCATGCAGCGGTGTGATTCTCTTTTGACCAGCCCCGGCTTTTGGCGCAAGATTTGCGCCCGCGCCAAACAGGCATTCAACACCACCAATGACGCTGCAACTCATCATGCTGGACCGGGATGGCGTGCTGAACCTGGATTCGGAACACTACATAAAAAGCCCCGCAGAATTCCTGCCCATCCCTGGCAGTCTGGAGGCGGTGGTGCGCTTGCAGCACGGCGGCTTCCAATTGGCGGTATGTACCAATCAATCGGGTCTGGGTCGGGGCCTGTTTGATCTGCCCGCCCTGGAAGCCATTCACAGCAAGCTGAATCTGTCCTTGCAGGCCCTGGGGGGTAGTGCTCTGCCCATCTTTTATTGTCCGCACCAGCCGGATGCCGGCTGCGATTGCCGCAAGCCCAGGCCGGGCCTGCTGCAACAGGCCTTGGCAGCGGCGCAGGTTGCGCCTGCGGCAGCCTGCATGATTGGTGACTCGGCGCGGGATCTGGAAGCAGCCTGGGCTATTGGCGCCCAGGCCCTGCTGGTGGAAACCGGCAATGGCCTGGCCACAGCCGATAAACTCAGCCAGCGTCCGGATGCACCGGCACTGTTGTACCGCTGCGCGGATCTGGCGGCAGCGGCGGACTGGCTGCTGACCCAGAGGGCGGCTTCATGATGCTCTGGTACGGACTGCGTTCTCTGCTGTTCTATCTTGGCTATATCAGCATCACCGTGAGCTGGGCGTTGGTCATCCTACCCACCGCCTGGCTACTTCCCACCCGTGCCCGTTTTGGTCTGGTGGCCCAGGGTTGGTCCGGCATGGTACTGGGTTGGTTAAGACTCACTTGCGGGATTCGCTACAGGGTACAGGGGCGGGAAAATATTCCGCCGGAGCCTTGTGTGGTGTTGGCCCGGCATGAAAGCACCCTGGAGATTCTCTTTCTGCAGTTTCTGTTTGCGCCCCAGGCAACCCTATTGAAGAAGGAGCTGCTGAATATCCCCTTCTTTGGCTGGGGACTGCGCCTGGCCAAACCCATTCCCATTGATCGCGGTGATCCCCGGGCGGCGCTACGCACCCTGATCCGGGTGGGTGGGGAGCGGTTGCAGGCCGGGCTCTGGGTGGTGTTGTTCCCCGAGGGCACGCGGCTGGCGCCCGGCACCCAGGGCAAGTTTCAGGTGGGCGGTGCGGCCCTGGCGGAAGCCAGTGGCAGGCCCCTGCTGGTGGTGAGTCACAATGCCGGTCGCTTCTGGCCAGCCCGGGCCTTTATCAAGCGGCCAGGTGTGGTGGATGTGGTGATCTCCACCCCCATCCAGAGCCAAGGCCAGCGCAGCAAGGAGTTGAACAACCAAGCCATGGCGGCCATGGCCGACGGCCTGGCCCAGCTGGAAGCCTTGCAAAGCAGCAACGGTGATTGATAACGCCCAATAACGCATAAGAGCAGGACAAGCCGCGCGCTTACCGGACATATTCGCTATGCATAGCGCCGTAGTTGGCGCCCACCAACCCATAGCCAGTCGGCTTAGATATCCAGATTCACCACCGACAGCGCATTGGCCTCGATAAATTCCCGACGCGGCTCCACCTGATCACCCATCAGGGTGGTGAACATATAGTCGGCCGAGATGGCATCCTCGATGGCCACCCGCAACATGCGCCTGGAGCTGGGTTCCATGGTGGTTTCCCAGAGCTGTTCCGGGTTCATTTCTCCCAGACCCTTATAGCGCTGGATATCCACGCCGCGCTTGGCTTCCGCCAGCAGCCAGTTCAGCACCCCGGCCATGCTATGCACGCCGGTGGCTTTCTCTCCGCGCTGCAGACTGGCGCCAGGCTGGAACAGGTCATGCATGCGTGCGGCCACGGCGGTGATCGTCTTGTAATCGCTGGAGAGGAAGAAATCTTGTTTAAATTCAGTATCTTGCGGAACACCGCGCACCCGGAGGGTAACCTTGGGCAGATACAGGTGGTGCTCCTGATCAAATACCGGCACCAGGGTCGCTTCTTCTTTATAGATGCGGGCCAGGTTCTCGCTCAGCGCCTGGCACCAGGCGGCCACCAGGGCCTGGTCCTTCAAATCCGCCACGGCCAGGGGCCGGGTTTCCAGCATGGTGCGGGTGACACTGGCGGGATAGAGCCGGGCCAGGGCATCCAGGCGCGCGCTGGCCTGGCGGAAGTCCCGCACCAGAGTTTCCAGGGCTTCACCTTTTATAGGCGGCGCTTCCGGGGATACGCGCAGTTCGGCGCTATGCAGAGCGCTGCCCAGGAAGTAGTCCGCCAGCTCTTCATCATCCTTCACATATTGTTCCTGGCGGCCTTTTTTCACCTTATATAAAGGTGGCTGTGCGATGAACACATGGCCACGCTCGATCAGCTCCGGCATCTGGCGGAAAAAGAAGGTCAGCAACAGGGTGCGGATATGGGAGCCGTCCACGTCAGCG
>JBJHDG010000142.1:0-6766 GCA_050486425.1 Pseudomonadales bacterium
GGAGCGGCGGCAGAAAGTACTGACGGGAGAAGAGTTGTGATTGTACGTCGACTGCAGGACATTCTTGGCACGGATCGAGACATCCATGCCAACAACGGCCACTGGGCCAGCAGGCGGCTACTACTGTAGCAGGATGGCATGGGATTTTCCTTTCACGACACCACCATCTTCGCCGGCACGGAAACCAAAATCTGGTACAAAAACCACTTGGAAGCCGTTTACTGCGTGGGCGGCGAGGGAGAAATTGAAGACCTGGAAACTGGCGAAATCCATCAACTTAGCGATGGCACCATGTATGCCCTCAACGGCCACGAGCAGCATCTACTGCGCGCACGCAAAGACCTGCGCATGATTTGCGTGTTCAATCCGCCGCTGACCGGCAAGGAAGATCATGATGCGAATGGCGTCTATCCCCTGTTGGAAGACTGATCCCAGATACCGACCTACAATGCAGGATTTGCCATGAATTCCACAACCGCCAGCAGCAGCATTGTCTGCAAATTTGGTGGCAGCTCGGTCGCCAATGCCACCCAAATCGAGAAAGTCTGTAAGATCATCGCCGCCAATCCCAAGCGCCGGTTCGTGGTGGTTTCAGGCCCAGGACGCGGCAGACCTGGGGAAGAAAAGGTCACTGATCACCTTTTCAATATTGCCAGCAATGGCATGTTGTTCCGGGATGCGCGCAAGGATATTTCTGCGGCGGACAGTAAAAAAGCAGTGCTGGATAAATTTCGCACTCTGCTCACAGACTTGGATCTGGATGAAAAACAACTTCTTTCAGATCTGGAGCAAGATCTCACCTCCGAGCTGAGCGGCGATCAACGTACGGCTTTCCTGGCTTCTCGGGGCGAACACTACAACGCCAAGCTGATAGCTGCCTGCCTGAATAAACGCAACATACCCACCAGAGTGGCGTTGCCAGAGGATTTTGGTCTGCTGGTATCGGATAACTATCTGGATGCCCAGGTACTGCCCCCCGCGTATGAGAATATTGCCCGCTTGGAAGACAGCGGCCAGACTACCGTCATACCCGGCTACTATGGCGTGACCGAGGCCGGCGCTATCGCGGTGTTCTCCCGCGGCGGCTCCGACCTCACTGGTGGCGAGGTAGCCTACGCCATAGACGCGGATACCTATGAAAACTGGACTGACGTCAGCGGCGTTTATGAAGCCGACCCACGTCTGATCCCTGAAGCCAGAGCGATCCCCCGACTGACCTTCAAGGAGATCCGCCTACTGTCATCCAAGGGCTTCAACGTGTTTCACCTCAATGCCATGCTGCATTGCAAGAAGCGCAAAATTCCCATTCACATCCGCAATACCAACCACCCCGACGAGCCCGGCACACTGGTATTGAATGAACGCGTCCCGGAAGAAGGCATTGTCGGTATCGCCCGCCTGGACAATATGGCCTACATCTACCTGGAGAAGGATGCACTGAGCGAGGAAGTGGGCTTTACTGCCGGATTGCTGAAGATCTTCCGGGATTACCGCATCAACACTTACCACTACCCTACCGACAAGGATGATATTGCGGTACTGGTGCAACAGGATGACCTGAAGGGCACCATCAATGACCTGCGTCGCTCCATTGAGCGGCATTTGCAGCCCGATTATATGGACGTGGTTTACAACATTGCCACCATCACTCTGGTGGGCCTGGGGCTGAAAAACAACTCCTTTCCCATTATCGATGCCATCAGCGTGCTCGGGCGTGAGCAGATCCCGGTGGCCATGTTCGATCAAAGCCCGTCCCAGATCTGCTTTCATATCGGCGTCAGCCAGGGAGTTGCGGACAAAGCCTATCGGGTGCTTTACGATAGCCTGATCGCCGGTGTCCGCTGAGGTTTCCGGCTTGGGGATGTCGGGTCCAAATGCCGGGGTGTGCTTTGAACAAACTGCTGCTGATTCTGCTCTGCCTGTTACTGCTGCCGGCACCGGCAGCAGCTGAGTCCAGTTTCTATTTGGAAGCCACGCGCTGGGAAGACCAAAGCCTGCGCCGTGGCGGCGACGGTAACCGGGTGTCACGGGAAGATCTGCGCGTCGGCGGGCAATGGCAGCAAACCGGCCGGGACCTGGGCTTGGTCTACGCCTACCAACCGCTGCTGATCCGCAGCGGCAACCCCGCCAGTAACGGCTACCTGCACCAACTCAGCGGCCTGTATCGGCAGGACCTGGGGGCCGGCCTGAGCCTGCAGTTGACCGTTGGCCTGCACGGATCCTCCAACATGTTCCGGCGCCTGGACTTTCACCGCCAGGCCCTGGTGGGCAGCTTCATGGTGCTGAAGCAGTTTGAAGACAATCCGATTCTGGATGCCTTTGGCGCAGGCGCCGATTACAAATTTGGTCGCTTTCAGTATTACCCACGCATGGATCGCACTTTCGCGCTGGGTACTCTGGATCTCGCGGTCGAACTACCCACCGGCATGTACCTGCAGCCCCACCATCGCAACTGGACCCTGGCGCTGTACCGCTACGGCGAGAAATGGGGCACCCTGGATCGGCAGCGGGAATACAAAGGTGCTCTCTACCTGAGCGAATGGCGCTTGGAGTTCAACTACCTGGTGCCACTACCCACAGCGGCAGCAACCCTGCAGCTCCGCACCGGCTACAGTTTCGACAATGCGATACGCTACGAAGATCTGGATGCGGGCGTGGTCAAAACCAAGTTTGAGAATAGCGCCTACGCCGGTATCGGCCTGCACTGGTAACCACGAAGGAGCCTGTATGCCAACCACCGGCAGCAGAACATCCAGGTGGGCCTGCTGCATGAGGCCACACCACAGCCAGCATTCAAGAGCGTTGATTTCATTCAGGTGATGCGTTAAAAGCCAGGGGGCGGACAACAAAAAGCAGATGCTCAGGAGGAATCCATGTCATTCATGAGAAAAATGACCGATATGTTGAAGTCCGGCAAAGTGCCGGACCTCAAAGCCGTAACCCAAGCCGCCAAAAGCAGTCTGGGCAATACCAAGAGCGACTCCCCCTTTGCCCGGCGTGAGATCACCGACGATATGCTTAGCCCCGCACAGCTGCAGGTCAGTCGCATGGCTTGGGATTGGCGTGAGGCTACACAATCCAGCAACAAGGGCAGCGGCCAGGCCGTGCGCAACTGGGACCAACCCAGCGCCGGCCGCAGCGAAGACCTGTACCTGTCCTGGCAACCACCAGCCGCAGCCGTCAAGGAATATGTCACCATCATTGCTTGGCGTGGCTGGGCAACAGCATTGGTCATGCGTGACAGCGAACGCTTTGAGCCAACATACATCGATGCACTACTCGGCGATCGACTGGCCACCATCCGGGTATTGCGCTTCCCGGCGAATAATGCACCCCACCATAACGTTCGCTTTGCCGCTGGCGATGAAAACGATTTCTACTATCTGAAACTGATCGCCCAGACCGAGAGCGGGGAATACGTGGAAGTGAAGGACTACTCGGTGGCCAGCAATGACAAGCGGGCAACGCTGGGTCTGCCTGCATTAACGCCGGACGATGCTCTTACACTCACCGTACCTGCCGGCTCCCGTGAACCCAACCCGGCTGAGGCTGCGTTCAAGCCAAAGCTCTGATCAACAACAACCGATAAGTTCAGGAGGCCTCATGACCAAGAAGCTCCCATTAACCCAATTCCTGATTGCGACCATCGCTGCTTGCGGTCTGTCCGCAACCACCCAGGCCGCCACGCAGTGCACCCAAGGCGACATGGTGCGAAGCGTCGAGGTTATCTACAGCACGCCGGGGCAGAGCGTGCCCTGCGAAGTGCTGTATGATAAACCCAGCGAAGGCGAACGCGAGACCCTCTGGCGCGCCAACAATCAGGTTGGATACTGTGAAGAAAAAGCCGCCGAGATGGTGGCGCGATTGGAATCCTGGGGTTGGCAATGCGCCGCCGCCTCTACCAGCGACATCGACTCGGCCAACGATGCTGCAGAAACAGAACCTGCAGAGTAAAGCCGCGAAAACAGCCCGTGCTCAATGTTGATCGCGGGCTGTTTGCATTTCCGCTTCGTACAATAGAATCCTTGCGCCGCCATGCTTGGCGGCGTACATGGCCAGATCCGCAGCGGCCAGCAGCTTGGTTTCTGTGCCACCATGATCTGGATAGATAGCAACACCTATGCTCGCCGTTACCTGTAACTTGCGCCCCCCTACCGGGAAGGGTTTCGACAGCTGTTCACTAATCTTCTCCGCCACTGCCGTCGCACCAGATATGGAGCACACCACCGGCAGCAACACCATGAACTCATCCCCGCCCATACGCGCAACTGTATCTGAACTGCGCAGACACTTACTAATGCGCTGAGCCGCCTGCTGCAGAATCCTATCGCCGGTGGCATGACCATAGGTATCGTTGATGCTCTTGAACTCGTTCAAGTCAAGCACCATCAAGGCACAGCGCTCCTTGTTCCGCTTTGCCCGTTGCAGCGCCTGCTGCAAGCGGTCGGCGAACAACGCCCTGTTTGGCAAATCGGTCAGAACATCATGGTGCGCCAGACGACGAATTTTGTCCTCATACTGCTTACGTTCTGTGACATCACGGGCGATGCCCATGAATGCCTCAACATTACCCTGAGCGTCAAACTGCGGTGAAGCATTGGAGATATGCCAACGCCAGCTGCCATTTTGATGCCTTACTCGGTATTCAACGCCCTGCTGCTTACGCCCTGACTTCAGTACCAACTGCAGAAATCGATAGCAATTCTCCAAATCCTCCGGGTGCACAAAACGGGCGATGTCCTGCCCGATCACCTCCTCTGCCGAGTGCCCCAAAATCTCCGTCCAGTTGGGTGACACGTAGGTGATCATGCCCTGAGGCGACAGCGCGTAGATAATATCGTTGGCATTTTCCACCAGCGCACGAAAGCGTGCCTCACTTTGTGCCAACGCAGAGGTGCGCGCTGCAAGCAATTGTGCCAGCCGCTGTTGTTGCCGACGCTGCAACAGCAGGTATCCGACCATGAGGCTGAGCAGCAAGCCGCCCGCCAACAGTAACAATAACGGCCAGAACCAGACCGGTGTCACAGCCACGGTTTCGGTACGCAACCAGCGGCTGTACAGGCGAGACAGGTCATCGGGGCCAAACTGTGCCAATGCCTGATCCAGCTCTGCCAGCAGGGCCAGGTCGGCATGACGCACACCGGCCCGGAGTTCACGACTGTAGAGCGACTGCAGGGCGCGAAAGTCAGTGGGCTGAGCATGGCGTTCCAGCAGGTACATGGCCACTGGATAGTCCGCCACAAAGGCACTGATTTCCCCCTGCACCGCCGCCCGAATCAGCAGATCGTTGTTGCGGTAGGTGCGCATCTCCAGCGCCGGATAGTGGGTGCGCATGAACTCCAGCTCATAGCTGCCTTCGGTCACACCGATCTGCGCCGCTGCAAGTTCAGTCACCCCATGCACTTCCATGCTGGAGGCGATAAAAACGAATGCAGCCAATGGCATCAGTGGGGCGGAAAAGGCGAAGAATTGGTCCCGCTCCGGGGACTGGATGAGGCCGCCATGGACCTGTGCCCGAGCATCACGGACCTGGGCGATACTCTCCGGCCAGTCAGCCAGCACGAATACCACCTCCCGCCCCAGACGCGCCCCGACTTCCAGCCACAAATCAACGAGCAACCCCTGGGGCTGCCCGTGGCCGTCCAGGAAGGCAAAAGGCGGCCAGGCATGATCCTGAGAGACCAGCAGCGGCTCAGTACTTGCCTTGGCAACTGGAATCAAGCCCAGCGCGAGGCAAAACCCCAACACCAAACCGCGGCGGAGCAGGCCCAGCCTGTCACCAATGAGGACAGCTTCGCAAAATGTTGGACAATAATTCCGTTGCAACGGCCACCCTGCCCTGGCTCCCGGCGCGTCAAAGACTCAGCGCTACCTGGGGATAAATTAAGATACCCCCAAATCTAGCACAGGTGCGCCAACACGCTGACGCCAATAGAAAAGGCCTGGCAGCAGACGCTGACCAGGCCTTTTCCGGGCAGGAATTACCGGTTTAGTCGATGGAGAACGCGTACGTAAAGCCCAGGACGATCTTGTTTTCCTGGCTCTCGTTGTCCCGGTCCTTACCGCCAATCACATAGGTGGCGAACATGGTTGCCGGAGTGTCACCGATCTGGCGCGACAGCGTCAGATCCAAGTGGCGGAAGGCACCGCTCTTCTCGGTATCAGGGATGAAATCCCCGCTGTCCTCGTATCGGTAGTACCCAGCCACAGCGCTGAACTCAAAGCCCAGTCCAATTTCGAAGTCGGCGCCCAGGGTGACATAGGTATCTCCCTTGTTGCCCCAGGTGGTGTCTTCGGCCAAGTAGCGCGCCATGAGGGATACCGGGCCTACGCCAACGCCGACATAGGGTTCCAGGCCACTGGCATCGGAGTCATCCATGTACCAGTAATAGACCAAGCCCGCGTCGTAGGAGAACATTCCCACTTCGCCGCCAAAACCGACGTAGAAGTCGTTCTCTACGGTGGTGGCCAGTTCGTCCGTGCCGTAGCCCAGGCTGGATGCCCACCAGCCGGCGTAGAGGCCGAAATCTGTTTCCAAATCCAGGCCACCCTGCACGGCGGGCCCATCAGACTCGGTGGCTGCCGTAATACCACGCAGCACATAGTCGGACACTACGCCGATATTGCCGCTGACCTCAAAGGCCTGAGCCGGCGCGCTGACAACTGCGCCCGTCAGCAGGCAGGCGGCTGCGCTGCCCAGAAATGCCGGTTTGGCTTTGGAGAATATTCCCTGCATGTTAAGTGCTCCTTAGATGCTGCTTATGAA
>JBJHDG010000143.1:0-6689 GCA_050486425.1 Pseudomonadales bacterium
CCGGCCGCACTGTCATCGGCGATGAGCCCTTTGGCGTGGTGCTGGCCGACGATCTTTGCTTTGGCGACGGAGAGGGCGTGCTGGATCAGATGGTGAAGCTGTACCGGCAGTTTCGTTGCAGCATTGTGGCCATCGAGGAAGTGCCCAGGGATGAGACCCACAAGTATGGGGTCATCGCTGGTGAGGCCTTAAGTGACAGTCTGTTCCGGGTGACGGATATGGTGGAGAAGCCGGCACCGGCGGATGCCCCCAGCAATCTGGCCATCATCGGTCGCTACATACTGACACCAGACATCTTTGATGTGCTGGAGGCCACGCCGCCGGGCAAGAACGGCGAAATTCAGATCACGGACGCGTTGCTCAAACAGGCCCAGGATGGCTGTGTCATTGCCTATAAATTCAAGGGCCGACGCTTTGACTGCGGCTCCATCCAGGGCTATGTGGAAGCCACCAATTATTGTTACCAGCGCTATCTGGCCGGTGAACAGCTGGTGGGTGGCCGCACCGGCCTTCCCAACTAACCCCCCGCACCCGCGCGCACTGCTCCCACAGCGCCGCCTATCAATGCTATCCTCCGCTGCGCCCGGCTGGTGCCGGGCGCGTACTTGCGACATTTACTGAATCTGCGAAGAGAGCCAAGCGTGCTGGAACTTGTGAAGGCGGGTGGCTGGCTGATGCTGCCCATACTGCTGTGTTCGGTGGCCGCCGCTGCCATCTGTATTGAGCGCTTCTGGACCCTGCATGGTACCCGGGTGGCCCCCGAGGGGCTGCTGGCTGAAGTGTGGGCGTCCCTAAAGCAAGGTGCCTTGGATCCGGAGAAGCTGCGCGCACTACGCGCGGGCAGCCCACTGGGAGAGATCCTGGCAGCAGGGCTCACCAACGCCAGACGCGGGCGGGAGATCATGAAAGAAGCCATGGAGGAGAGCGCTGATGCCGTGATGCACGAGCTTGAGCGCTACCTGACCCCCTTGGGCACCATTGCCTCCATCAGTCCGTTGCTGGGCCTGTTGGGTACCGTGGTGGGCATGATCAAGGTCTTTACCCAGCTGATGGCAGAAGGTGCCGGCAACCCGGCGCTGCTGGCCGGTGGTATCTCCCAGGCGTTGATCACGACGGCTGCAGGCCTGGGCGTGGCCATCCCCACGCTGATGTTCCAGCGTTATTTTACCCGTCGTGTCGATGATATGGTTGTCGTGCTGGAGCAGCAGTCCAGCAAGCTGGTGGAAATCATGCACGGTGATCGCGATATAGATCCCAGGCTATGAAAATCCGGCGCCGATCCAGAGCGGAGGTCAGTATCGAACTGACGCCGCTGATTGATGTGGTATTCCTGCTGCTGATCTTCTTCATGGTCTCCACCACCTTTGTCCGCGAAACCGAGCTGACTGTGAACCTGCCCGAAGCCGACGCGCCGCGGCAGGAGCGCCAGGAAGACTATATTGAAGTGGTGGTGGCTGCAGATGGTCAGTATTCAGTCAATGGGCGTACGCTGGTGAACAGTCAGCCGGCCACCCTGATGCGGGCTATCCAGGAAGTGATGGCAGGCGATATTTCCCAGCGTTTGATATTGACGGCTGACGTCAATGCGACCCACCAGTCGGTGGTCCGTGTCATGGATGTTGCGGGCCAGCTCGGCCTGACCAGAATCAGTATTACCACCCAGGAGCCGGTACGTGACGAGTGAGGCGGTAGCGGTCACCCGCAAGGCTAGCGATTGGGCGATATATAAGCGGCTGATGGGTTATGTCCTGCCCATGTGGCCATTGGTTATTTTGGTCATCATAGGTTTCGTGCTCGGAAATGGCGCCGAAGCCTATTTCGCACGGCTGTTTGGCGACATCATTGAGGCATTTGAATCCCGTACTGATCAGCAATGGTTATATTTTCCAATTGCCATGCTGGTTTTGGTGATACTTCGTGCGGTTGGAGATTTTCTTGGCGAGTTTTTTCTGTCGAGAATATCGTATCGCGTGGTGCACCAAATTCGTTGTGCGCTTTTTGATCAACTCATCCAGATGCCAAGCGCTTACTTTGATCAAAGTGCAAAGGGGCATCTCGTTTCGAGAATCACATTTAATGTCGCGCAGCTGCGGGACACGGCCACTGATGTGTCCAAGTCTGCCATTCAGGATGGCTCCAAGGTGCTCATCCTGTTAGGGGCAATGTTTTGGGCCAACTGGAAATTGACTCTGATATTTATTTGCGTGGCGCCATTGGTAACCGCTGTGGTGGCTTTTGCCAGCGCGAGATTCAGACGCATCAGCAGGAAAATCCAGAGTTCCATGGGTGATGTCACCCATGTTGCAACGGAGGCCGTCAATGCCTATCGGGTGGTGCGGATCTATGGTGGCGAGTCCTATGAACGTGACCGGTTTATTGGTGCTAGCACACACAACACCAGGCAGAATCTGAAAATGGTGGCCACCAAGGTGGTCAGTACGCAGGTTATCCAGTTCTTTGTCGCCTCGGCGCTGGCACTGCTGGTGGCGTTGCTGTTTCAACCGGAGGTTGCCAGCGGTATGTCCGCAGGTGACGTGGTGTTCTTTATCGGGCTCGCCGGCCTGATGGCCAACCCCATTAAAAAGCTGTCAGAAATCAATGCCAAGTTGCAACGGGGGCTGGCGGCCGCCGAAGACATATTTTCACAGCTTGATCAGAAGACTGAGCAGGATTCCGGTCAGATGGATATTGATCGGGTTGCAGGCCGAATCAAGTTTCAGGATGTCGGTTTCCAGTATGCAACAAGCAAGGGGCCTGTGTTGCATGATATCAATCTTGAGATCACGCCCGGCCAGACGGTGGCGCTGGTTGGCAAATCCGGCAGCGGCAAGTCGACGCTGGCGAGCCTGATTCCTCGCTTTTACGAAATATCAACAGGTGAGATTCTGCTTGATGGCCGATCCTTGTCTGATTACAGGTTGCGTAGTCTCAGGAACCAGATCGCCTTGGTGACGCAGGAGGTGGTGCTCTTTAACGACACCATCGAACGGAATATCGCCTATGGATCTCTCGAGACAAAATCGAAAGAGGAAATCTGGCAAGCGATCTCAAGATCCTATGCCGATTCCTTCATTAAAAATTTACCACAGGGCATAAATACGGTCGTTGGTGATAACGGTGTGATGCTTTCCGGCGGGCAGCGACAACGAATTGCTATTGCCCGCGCGCTGCTGAAAGATGCGCCAATTTTGATCCTTGATGAGGCAACTTCAGCGCTTGATGCTGAGTCAGAAAAATATATTCAGGCAGCGCTGGATGAAGTAATGCGAGGGCGTACCACCTTGGTGATTGCCCATCGGTTATCAACCATTGAAAAAGCAGATGTCATTCTCGTCATGGATAATGGCAGAATCGTTGAGCGTGGCAAGCACGACGAGCTTTTGCAGGCTGGCGGCATTTACGCCAGCCTGTATAACACCCAGTTTGAAGGCGAGATGCCAGTTCAGACTCCAGAGCAACTGGGAGAATCTGGCCAAGCAGCCGAACTTGCTGATGCTGTGGACGGGCACAAGGTTGTAGCAACCCCGCCGACGGCGAAGGTTGGTCCCAGCGACAGAGTCGAGCTGGTTGCTGGCACAGGCCGACCCCATAGCCTGCACGCGCTCACCGAAGGCTGGTATCGGGCGGTTTGGTGGACTAAGCCGCTGATACCTCTTTCATATGTCTATGGCTGGTATGCAGCCAGACGTCGCCAGGCATTTCTCAGTGGCAAGCGGAAGGCTTGGCGAGCGCCGGTTCCTGTGGTGGTGGTTGGTAATCTCACGGTTGGCGGCACTGGGAAAACACCCTTTGTAATTTGGCTGGCACAATGGCTGAAGGGCCTCGGTTTCAGGCCGGGTGTTGTTTCCCGCGGCTATGGAGGTAGCGCCCAGTATCCGCTGGAAGTGACTCCGGACACCTCGGCGCTGCTTGCCGGTGATGAAGCGCCAATCATTGCGCGTCTCGCCAAGGTGCCTGTGATTGTTGATCCAGATCGGGTCTCCGCCACAAGGTATCTGCTCGAACTGCATCACTGCGATATTGTTATCAGCGACGATGGATTGCAGCACTATATGCTGGCAAGAGATATAGAAATTCTGCTGCTCGATGGGCAACGTGGTATTGGCAATGGTCGTTGCCTGCCTGCGGGCCCCTTGCGCGAGCCAATTGAACGGCTCCACCAGGTGGACTTTGTATTGGCCAATGGGCCGCTGACGGGCTTGGTGGAGAAGGAATGGCCAATGCAGATCCATGCCCAGGGTTTCGTTAACATCGCATCTGGGGATGTCAAGGACACAGCTGAGTTTGTTAGTTGGCTTACGGATAGGCGTGTACACGCAGTCGCGGGTATCGGTAACCCCAACCGTTTTTTCCAAACACTCGCGGGCCTTGGCTTGATACCAATGGGCGTCGGATTGGCGGACCATCATGAGTATGAGGGCGATGAGCTAATCTTCGGTGATCAATTCCCGGTGGTGGTCACGGAAAAGGATGCCGCGAAGATTCGCGCATTGCCTGCTGAACTCATTCCTGCGAATTGCTGGTACTTAAGCATCAGGGTAAGTCTTGATGATGACGCGTTGGCGACGCTTTCGAGAATTATTGCGGCTGCTGGTATTCAACCGCGCACTCCGACGCCTATCGATTAAATGTGACAATTATGATTGATGGATTTCATGTGGTAATTCCTGCGCGGCTGCAGTCGACACGCTTGCCGCGAAAACCCCTGGCGGAAATCCAGGGTAAACCCATGGTCTTGCACGTTGCTGAAGCAGCGTTGAAGGCGGAAGCCAAAAGCGTAATTGTGGCTACGGACAGTACCGAAGTGGCTGACGTTGTCATGGGCGCCGGCTTTGAGGCACAGCTTACCAACCCTGATCACCAAAGCGGATCAGATCGCGTTATGGAAGTGGTGCAAAAAAAGGGTTGGCCCGATAACGCTATCGTTATTAATGTCCAGGGTGATGAACCGCTGCTGCCACCACCACTTGTCCGTCAACTTGCAACAGCAATGCAGGAAAATCCGCTGATGGCGGTTGCCACCCTTGGTGAGCCACTGTCGAGTATGGAGCAATTGCTTAACCCCAATGTGGTAAAGCTGGTGCGTAGGATGGATGGCCGGGCACTCTATTTTTCCAGAGCACCAATACCCTGGTACAGGGATGGCTTCCGAGCGCTGGATATCCCGCAAGATGCCCACGATAGGGTGTTACCCGGAAACACCTGGAGACGTCATATTGGTCTTTATGGGTTTCGGGTGGCAGCCTTGCGCCAATTCTGTGCCGCACCTGCCAGTGAGCTTGAGCAACTGGAGGCGTTGGAGCAGCTGCGCATGCTGGAGATGGGTCTTGATATCCATGTGCTTGATGCAATGGTTGCTGTGCCCGCAGGAGTTGATACGGCCGCTGATCTGGATCGAGTGCGGCGCTGGTTTGCAACCAAGAATCCGAAGTGAATCGGCAGTGAGTTCTAGTGTTGGTAGTGGCTAGGGCAGGGTCTATGCGCACCCACAGCTGGCAACCTAATTATGCTTTACAGCAACTGAATACGTTCGGTCTACCGTCGACAGCCGAGTATTTCTCGCGCCCATCCTCCTGGGATGAGGCCTTGCAGGATGTAAAGCTGGCAGCAGAACAAGGCCTGACACTTAATATTCTCGGTGGTGGCAGTAATGTAGTGTTATTGCCACAGCTGGCGGGGTTGTGCGTACAGCCTGGCATCGACGGGATAGATCGTGTGGCCTCTGATGCCAAGTCCGTGGTGCTTTCTGTTGGCGCAGCCACGCACTGGCATGGCTTTGTTCGATTTTGTGTGGCCAACGCCTTATCCGGGATTGAGAACCTTAGCCTGATTCCTGGCACTGTTGGCGCAGCACCGATCCAGAATATTGGTGCATATGGCGCCGAGGTCTCCCAGCTTGTTTGTGCTGTTGAGGCGTTGGATGTTAAGGAGCTTACAGCAGTCACATTTTCGCGCGATGAATGCGAGTTTAACTACAGATCCAGCCTGTTTAAAAGGGAGAAGGGCCGCTATTTGATTCTGCGGGTACAGTTCCGATTGAATCGCCAATTTGTGCCTAATGTGGACTATCCAGATATCCGGGCAGAGCTATCAGCCATGGGTTTGTCAGAACCCGAGCTGAGGCACCCGGTGCAGGTTGCTGAGGCCGTCATCCGTGTACGCAGGCGCAAACTGCCGGATGTGCGTGATTGGGGTAATGCGGGTAGCTTCTTTAAAAATCCTCTGGTCTCACAATCGCACTTTGCCGTTTTGTCGCGGGCCATTCCCGGGCTTGCCGGATTCGCAGACAAAGATCAAATCAAGATATCGGCAGCGAAACTGATTGAGGCGGCCGGATGGAAAGGGCGGATATCAGGTGGTGCTGCTGTATGGCGCAAGCAGCCACTGGTGCTTGTGAACCAGGCGGCGGCAAAAGCGGCGGACGTGCTTGCCCTGGCCGCGGATATTCAGGCTGACATAGATCGCCGCTATGGTGTTATGTTGGAACCCGAGGTGCAGGTTTTAGGTAGCGACGCCTGATCGCGTTTTAGAATCTGCCAACTTCCTGACCATTATCGTCAACTCTGATCATGCCCTGGGGTGGGTCGTTATAGTGTTCCCCCATGGCCTTGACCGATGCATGTACGCGATCATGCCAGTGGATACTGCGAACGCGATTTTGGATGATATCGTAGCTTTGCGGTAAGGAC
>JBJHDG010000144.1:0-6685 GCA_050486425.1 Pseudomonadales bacterium
CCCAGGAGCGGGTGACATGCACATGACCGCCTTGCACTTTCACCTGCAAGTCATGCACGTCCATGCGCAGCAGACCATCCTTAAAGCTGGACTGGTCGTTGGTGCCATGGTCAATGCCCGGTGCAGCTTGGGCCGTGGTTGTCAGGATCAGGCATAAGGCCAACCCACCCCATTGCAGCAGCAGTGAGCGGCCAATACTGAAAATGCGATGCATGATCCGATTCCTTGCTGTTTTTGTTGTGCGCGCGATTGCCAGCATCAGAGCCCACCTCCGCCCGCGCCTTCTACACCACAGCCACCCAGGGCGACGGGGATGCGTTCGCAACTTGCGCCTTCACGCAGCGGGGTTGGTCGCGGTTGCGCGGGTATGGGGGTACCGCTTGAGTGCCCGTTATAAATAATCCTTCGTCCGGGGGAAGGCCCGTGTCCTCCGGTACCACAGGCACTTTCTCGATGGGAGACGTGCCAGGAACCGGTAGTCCCACAGATTTCTCTCTGCCCGTTCGCACAGATATAGGCGCCATTGGTGCGATAATGATACTGCCTGCTGTAACAGCCGCCCCCGGTAGCATCACCCGCCAGTGCGGTGATATCGCGCAGTGCGGTTATCCGATACGGGATAGTAAATATCTCACCCGCAGCCAATACCGAGGGTGGTTCGGCCATGAATTCGAACTGCAGGTAATCATCCCCACGTGGTGCATGGGTTACCAGGTTCTCGGCCTGAATCAGTCCATAGTTGGTGAGGGTCATCTCGCCGTAATAGATCTCACCTTCTCTCAGCACCGGCAGATTCACCGACATGGGTTCCAATATCAGTACCGCAGCAGGCACATGAGTGCGAAAGGTCGCATGCAGCGTAACTTCGTAGCGATCGGTCAGCGTAATTTCATTGACTGACCACTCATCGGTCACCAGATTCATGGACAGGAACACGGATTCCGCCTGCAGCACCCCCGGTTGCACCGTAATGCGTCCGGTACGGGATTCATGGTCGGCTGCGCTGGCACGGAAGATATAGCGACCCGCCGGAATGTCCTCAAACAGGAAATTGCCATTGGCATCAGTGGTACCACTGAACTCACTGCTCAACACCTGTTCGTTCTGCAGGCGAATGCGTGCCCCCGCCAATCCGGGAATCGGCACACCTTGCTCATCCAATGTTGCGGTATAGATGTTGGAGGCGTGGAAGCGCACGCTGCCCACGCCGGATTGCGTGACGGCGATATAGATAGGTACCAGGCGATCCGGTGCATTCTCCGCAGTAATCCGCAAACGGAACTCGTAATCCGCCTCGGCAATGCCGGCGGGTGGCGTGGCGGCAATCTGCACCTGATGACTGGCGCCCACCGCCAGGCTGGCGAGCTGATTGAGGTTGGTAATATGCACCCAACCTGGCGCCGCCTCACCTTGGGCATCTTCCAGGCTGATGCCCAGGTTCAGCATGTCACCCAGGCCACGGTTTTCCAGCCTGATCGCACCGGCCACGTCCTGTTCCCTGGCAGCACCCAGCTCCAGGAAGCTGGGGCTGTGCACCAGGCTGGGTTGGGCATCCAGCAGGTTGTAGTTGAGGGTGACCATACCCACCGGCGCTTCCAGATCATCAGCAATAACACGCAGGCGTACCACACCCGTATCCGGTGCACCGGGATTGCCACTGACACTGACATTCAGTTGCGCGCGCTGGCCAGGCGCCAGATCCCGTGGCGCGGCCGGTGTAACCACAAAGTCGTTCAGTAATGTGCCGCCAGGCTGATCTTCCGCCATATAGGCAAAGCGCACGTTGCGGAGATCCGTATCTGTGCCGGCGGTGGCACTCACCGCCAGGTTTTGCGCCACGCCCCGAGCCAACGGGCCGTGGAAGCTGGTGGGTTGCAGGCGCAGGGACTGCACGCTGAAGCTGCCGTGCACCGGGCGATCCTGAATCTGTGGATGTACCACCGATACCTGATAGGTCCCGCTCTCTGTTGCGCCAGGCACAAAACTGAAGCTGAACTCACCGCTGTGATTGGTGTAGAGATTGTAGCTGCGCTCAAAGCCAGCCACACGCAGCACCAGACGTACCGGCACATTGGGTCGGTATTGGCCGCTGCTGCGGTCAACGGCGCGACCACGAATCACAATCTGCGCATTGCTGGCGCCCACGGGCACCAGTGTCGGGCTGATGTCGATAAGCTCGCCATAGTAGTCGGTTTCTTCCAGCCACAGGCTGCGGCTGGCGCCAATGCCACTGATGCTGGCGCTTTCCGGCTGCCCCAGGCGGTAGTGCAATCGATCAATGATCAAGCGCACCACCACTTCATCCGGCGCCGCTGCCGGCACCTGCACCTGGATGGGCTCGGAGGTGAAGCTGGTCCCCGGCGCAATGCGCGCCACTGTGGTGCCGTTGGCCAATGTCACCACATTGCCGGTGTACAGGCGCACCGACGTGGTTGCCAGTACGTTGCCGGCCAGATCTTCAATGCGGATGCGAACCTCATTGGAGTCCTGGTTGCCGGCATTGCGCGCCAGCACCACCTCGGTTGTGACCCCGCTGCTGTTGTTGATACTGAAGCTAACCTGCCCGGTGCCACCGCGCACAAAATTCTCGGTGACCAGGCTGGTGGCCAGCGCAGCATGGCCCACGGCCACATCAGCTTCCTGCTGAATGCGTACCTGAGCGCCACCGGTCAGGTTTTGCTCAAGACTCAGGGCCAGGGTGCTGATACCGTCCAGGCCGCTATAGCCACCGATCACCACAGGTACAGTGGTGAATTCACCGGGAGCCACGCTAAAGCTGGCGGAACGGTGCAAGCGCGGTACCAGGGTGCCATTTTGGTTGTCCTGCACGCTCACGTGGAGCACCACACCCGTGGCTGGCGTGGTGCCGCGATTGTGCACCCGGAAATTCAGTTCATTAAAGATATGTCGGCGCAGTTCGTTGCTTGGGTTCAGGCTGGGGCCTTCCGGCGCCAAACTCACCGACAACGCTGGCAACAACAGCTCGTTGACCGGGCTGGGCGTGCCGTTCACATCTTCTGCCAAGACGCGGTAGCGCACTTCCAGGGGCGCACCCTGGGTAATCACACCTGCGTTGTATGCCTGATGCAGATACTGGCGCTGAGCCACAGGCAGCAGGCTGGGCGTCAGCTCCTGTTCCGTGCCCGCTTGCAGGGCGGAAACCCGATAACCGGAAATAGCGCCGCCGGCATGCTGCCAACTCAGCTGGGGATGCCCGTGTAGCGGCAGTTCCACCCGCAACTGGGTAATCGGCAGCAAGGTGGCATTGATATAGCGGGGCGTGCTGGGCACGGATTCATTGCCGGCAGCATCCAGGGTGGTGACCACATAAGTGAAGTCGGTTAGCGATGGGCTACCATCCAGCGCGATGGGCTCTGGAATATCCTGCTGATAGGGCGTCACGCCCTGCAGGTCTGCCGCCGTTACCGGCACGCCCTGGGGCGTGGCCAAACGATAAACGCGGTAACGCAGTTGCCCGGTTTGCGCCTCGCCTGCGGGATGGGCCCATTGCAGCAATACCCCCTGCCCCACCAACTCGGCGCTGAACTGCTCCGGCGGCCCGGGTGGCGTGCCGTCGGCGGTTACCGTCACCGGCTCACTCATGCCGCTGTAGGCGGTTTGGCCATTACCGGTGCGCTGGGAAGCTACCGCATAAGCATAGCTGCCATCGATAAGGCCAGTGCCCGCGTTGTTGCCATGGCCAAGGCTGCCATCATCCACAAAGACCAGGGTCTGGCTGCCGCTCAGCACTTGGATGGGCGTAAATTCTGTTGCGCCCGGTGCACGCCGATACAGGCGATAACCCGAGGCGCCAGGCACGGCATTCCAGCTCAGTTGCACCTGACCCGCTGGCAGCGCCGTGGCGCGCAGGTTGAACGGTGCAGACAAGGGCGGCAAATCACCCTGGTATACCTGGAAGGCGTTGGGCGCCTGGATGCGCGTGGACAGATTGCCCAGGTCATCTTCAGCTTCAAACGCAAAGCTGAGGGTTTGCGCCAGGGGTTGGCCGTTCGCATCCAGGCCCACGTTGGCGGGCAGTTGGAAGCTGCCGGTATAAACCGGGCTGTCTGGCTCAGACTGCAAGTCCATCAGCAGCGGCACCCCGCCTGCCAAACCTGGCAGCGCCGCACCATCCACCCGTGGCACCAGCACTGGCGCAGTGCCTTGCCGCACGGCATCGGCCAACTGCATCTGTACTTCAACCCAAGCGCTTTGGTTGTTGTCGATGGGCGCTGGCGGGTTCACGGTGAGGGCCAGCACATCGGGACCACGGGTATCGATCAGCAAGGTATTGCCGTGCAGGATCTCGGTACCGCGGTTGCCCACCATGTCGAATGCCGACAGCACCGCATAGGCCATACCGCTGGGCATGGCAGGATCGATCATCAGGCTGCCGCGATAGTGTCGATGCTGGGCCGGATCCCGGAACAGTTCCACCACGCGCGGAATCCCACCTTCTGCCACCAACGCAAAATAAGGTGCGGTTTGCAGCACTTCGTTGAAGTGCACCTGAATATCCACCAGCCCCGGACCAAAACGGCCGGTGGCAGCGTCATAGGCACCCAGCGGCTGATAGATCACCTGCTCGGCATGGGGCAGTTCGCTGTCGGCCAGGGCATTAACCTGAGCGGAGAGCGCAGACTCGCTGCCCACGCCGTTCACCGCAGCCAGGCGATAGTAATAGCGCCCGTCGGCGAGCGGCATGTCCAGATAATGGTTACGGGTGATGAGTGCAGCGTTGATGCGCTGGGCGTCTTCGACCTGGGTAAAGGGCGCATCGGCCCGATACAAATGATAACCGGCGACCTCGCCTTCGGTTTGCAGGTTCCATTCCAGACGGATTTCTCCCAGTACCCGGGAGCGGGCGACCAAGCCCTGCGGGGCATTGGGCAAGCTGGTATCCAGTGTAATGGTGCGGGTGGCGCTGGCTGGCCCGAAGCCGCCGCGACCGGCGAATTCCGCGCGCACACTCAGGTTATTGCTGCCTTCTTCCAATGCTGCGCTCAGTGTGAACTGCCCTGCGGTATTCACTGCCACGGGCTCGCCCTGTGGGGTGCCATTGCGCAGCAGTTGCACTTGGCTATTCAAGGCTGCGGTGCCACTGAGCGGAATACTGGTCTGGTTGGTGGCAGTATCTGCAACGGGCGCGGTGATCAACGGTGCTTCTGGTGGCGCCAGGCTGATCTGTACACTGATGCTGTCTTCGCTTTGATTATCCAAGGTATCAAAGGCGCGTACTTGCAGCAGCTGACTGCCATCGGTAAGAGCAAACAGATCAAGCTGATGACTGGCAGTGCCACTACCAGACCTGTCGGTATGCACCAACACACCATTGATCAGGAATTCCACTCGGGCAATACCGGATTCATCGGCCACATCCACCTGCCACAGACCACTGCGATCCAGGGTCTGGCCACTGCTGAGCAGACCACCCCGGAAACGCCGGTTGCCAATTTGTGGGCCGGTGGTATCAGCCTCGGGCAGCGCATCCACACTCACCACCGCCGGATCCATGCCGCCCCCTGTGTTCAGGGTGGCAACGGCCAGGTAGTAGGTTGTGCCATTGTCCAAACCGGTAACGCCAGCACTGGTAACGCCAGCGCCCAAATTCAGACGCGGCGTCATGTCCGTGACATCAGTGAAGGGTTCGGTGTGGGCGTAAACACGATACCGCTGCACCAAGGCACCTGGGGCTACGGCGGCCCAACTGATATCTACCCGGCCATTGCGGGCCTGGGTGCTGGTGATACTGGGATTTGGCAACCAGGTAACACCCTGAGCCTGACGACCCGTGGACGTGTTGCCCGAATGATCACGCACTTGCAGTCGCAGCGCATAGGCGGTGGCCGGGGTAAGCCCTTCGAGCAAGTGGCTTTGCTGCGCGCCACTGGCGCCGGAAACCGGAATCACCAGCGGCGTACCCTGATCCAGGGTGAGCACAAAGCTGGCGATATCTTCTGCCGCAGGAATCTGCCATTGCAGCGTTAAACTGTTAAGGCTGGCACTGACCTGCACCGCAGCCACATCCGGCGGTGGCACCACATCAACAGGCGTCACGGCAACGGCAGTAACAGCGGGCTCCAGGTTACCGGCAATATCCACCGCAACCACAGCCACATGAATTTGTTGCTCACGCGTCAGCCCGGTCAGGGTAAATTGTTGGTTGCCCGCCGCCAGGCTGTGTATCAGCTCGGCAGCATCAATATGGGCAAATGGTTGTAGCGCTAAATAAACCCGATAGCTGGCGATATCATTGCCATTGTCGTATTCGCTGTAGCTGCTCCAGTCCAGGCCAACCTGGGTGCCATCACCATTGGGATCAACACTCAGGCTAACCGGACCCGGCGCCAGATCATCGTAACGCACGCTGGCGATGGTGGCGGTACTCTGATTACCAGCTGCATCCTCGGCCACAAAGTGCAGCAGGTTGTCGCCGGGTTGCAGCGGCACAGCAACACTAAATACGGCCTCCGATCCCAGCGGCAACAGCGTAGTGCCATTGACCAACAGAGCCGCGCCAGCTTCCTTGCTACCGCTGACCACCACCTGATTGATCTGCACCAAGGCAGGTACCGCATCGATCTGCGGCGCTGCCGGCGGCGTGTAATCCAGCTCAAAGCCAAGGTCAGCCAGCGGGGTAATGTTGCCGGCGCGATCGTGCAATTCACCGTTGATTTCGTAGACA
>JBJHDG010000145.1:0-6572 GCA_050486425.1 Pseudomonadales bacterium
ACATCAAGCGCTGATCTTTGACCGCTTTTATCGCGTGGATCCCATGCGAGCGGCGCAGCGGGCAGGTTCTGGCCTGGGGTTGTCCATTGTGGCCAGTATCATGCGCCTGCATGGTGGCCATGTCAGCTTGGAGTCCATTCCGGGTATGGGGGCGCGCTTTTGTCTGCACTTCCCCAGATGAAGGTTCCTGATCGCTAATATCTTGCGACTACTGCATAGGTGCCTACAGCATGCTTGGTTGGTATCACCAGCTCGCACAACGGCTACAGCCCTGGGTCAGGATGTTCTGGTGGCTGGCGCTGGTGTGGCTACTGGCATTTGCAGGCTTGATGCTCTGCCCGCAATCGGCACTGATTGATGCGCTGCTGCTGAGCAGTCTGGCGTTATCGTTGTGCTGTCTATGGTTGATCAGTCTGGCCTATGCCGGCCGGCGGCCGCCGCCCAGTGCTGCGGATGGTCGACGATTTGCGGGGCTGCGACGTTTTGGCTATAGACTGCTGGCAAGCTTGCTGGGCATTTATCTGCTGGCGGTGCTGCTGGTGAGTTGGCGGGCACTGGACCTGCTGCAGCGCGCATTCTGACGCTGCAGCAGGCAATGCAGTTATCAACGCAGTTATCAACGCCAGTTGGTTTCGGTCAGTGCCTGGTTGGTCAACACTTTCAGCTCTGAACGCAGTGGCCAGGGCGAGCCCATGAGCTGGATCATGCCGATCACCACCAACTCCTCGACGGGATCGATCCAGAAAATGGTGCCAGCCGCACCACCCCAGCTGTACTCGCCGGGTGATCCCAGTATGCCGGCCAATACCGGATCCGTCTGTACGCCGAAACCCAGGCCAAATCCGGAGCCAGCGCTCATGCCCATACCCATGCCTTCGCCTGTGCCGGCGGCTCGGGTGTTGCCGGGCAGGTGATCCTGCACCATGAAGGCAATGGTCTTCGGACTCAGAATGCGCACGCCGTTGAGTTCGCCGCCATTACGCAGCATCTCGGCAAAGCGCAGGTAATCCCGCGCGGTGGAGATCAGGCCGCCGCCACCGGAGAAAAATGTGGTGTTTTCCCACAGCGGGTAGGGCGGCGTGGGCAGCACTTCCAGGGTGCCCGTGCCACGGTTGTAGCGATGGTTGCTGCCTAGGCGGCTGCGTTTGTCCGGTGGAATGGCAAAAAACGTATCCTTCATATCCAGCGGTGCAAACAGGCGGGTGCGCAGGAATTCGTCAAAGGATTGCCCGCTGATGCGTTCCACCACGGCGCCAGTAACATCCACCGCCACACTGTAATGCCAGCGCTCACCCGGCTGGTAACGCAGTGGCAGCTGAGCCAGGCGGGCAATGAAATCATCGAGATCAACGCTATTGGCCAGCAGGCCACTGTCGATGTATTGCTTGTCCACCGGGTCGTTGGGATTGAAGCCGTAGCTGAAACCCGCGGTATGGGTCAGCAGGTGTTGCATGGTCATGGGGCGTGCCAGGGGTACCAGCTCGCCATCCTGCCAAACTTTCAGGTCGGCCAGTTCCGGCAGGAATTTGCTTACCGGATCATTGAGCTGAAATGCACCTTCCTCGTACAGAATCATGGCCGCCACGGCAGTGATGGGCTTGGACATGGAGTAGATGCGGAACAGGCTGTCCTTGGTCATGGGGGCGCCGGATTCCAGATCGCGCACACCCTGGGCCTCAAAGTGGACCACGCGGCCATTGCGGGCCACCAGGGTAACGATGCCGGCAAGCTTGCCGTCGGCCACATATTGCTGACCCAGGTCCGTGATCCGGGCCAGGCGTTCGCTGGACATGCCAGCCCGCTCCGGGCGTACGCTGGCAATCTCCCGTGCGGCAAGATCCGCAGTCGGGGTAAGCAGAAGCAGGCCGCAAACCAGCGCCAGGCTGGCCAGCTTGTTGAGATTAGCGTGAAGCATGAAGCGCTCTCCCAGGGTGAAAAACCCGAGAGCTTACTCAGGACTGGGCGAAAACGCCATTAAGACTTCAGTTGCGCCAGCAGTGCCTCGGTATAGCCGCTGGTGGTGCCCTGGCCACCCAGGTCAGGCGTCAGGGTCTCGCCAGCAGATATCACGCTAAGCACTGCTTGGCGCAGACGCCCTGCCTGGTCGGTGAGCCCCAGGTATTCCAGCATCATGCAGGCGGCCAGTATCAGGGCCGTGGGATTGGCGATGTTCTTGCCGGCGATATCGGGGGCGCTGCCATGCACCGCCTCGAATATACCTCGATCGGCGCCTATGTTGGCGCCGGGCGCCAATCCAAGCCCCCCCACCAGGCCGGCACAGAGGTCGGAAAGGATATCGCCGAAAAGATTGGTGGTGACGATCACATCGAAACGTTGGGGATTGGTGACCAGTTGCATGGCGCAGTTATCAACGATCATCTCTTCGTGGGTGAGATCCGGATATTCCTTGGCCAGCTCTCTGGCCACCGTTAAAAACAGGCCGGAGGTGGTTTTCATGATGTTGGCCTTGTGTACCACCGTGACCTTGCGTCTGCCGGTCGCCCTGGCCATTTCATAGGCGTAGCGCAGCACCCGGGTGGAACCCTTGCGGGTAATCACGCTGCGCACTTCGGCGCGTTCACCGTCCTCGCTCAGGGTGTGCCCGTAACCGGAATACAGCCCCTCGGTATTTTCGCGCACGATGATCAGGTTCACGTTGTCGTATCTTGCCGCCACGCCGGGAATGGACAGTGCCGGCCGCACATTGGCGAAGAGATCAAAGTGCTGGCGCAGGGATACGTTCACGGAGGAAAAGCCGCGTCCGATGGGGGTGGTGATGGGGCCTTTAAGGGTGGCCTTGTTGGCGGCAATCAGGGCCAGGGTTTCCGGCGGAATCAGGTCCTGACCCTGCTCCAGTGCTGGTTGGCCGGCAATGGCAAAATCAAATGCCAGATCAGCATCCAGGGCGTCGAGCACCTTAAGCGTGGCCTCCATGATATCGGGTCCGATGCCATCGCCTGGAATTACGGTGATTCTGGTGGTCACGCCAACACTCCTTATACCCATTCAATGTGCCCGAACAATGCTGCAAGCATACACCGGGAATCACAGCGCTGCCTTGCCCGGGAAGTTACTGAGCCTCGCTGCGGTCAACGCGGAGAGCAATGAGGCCAGTGTGCGTAACCTGTGGCCGGATCAGTGCGGCTGGGGATACAGACGTGCTGCCAGCCAACCACCAGCAGCACCGGCCAGCGTCAGCCAGGCCAGGCCCCAGCCGCCACGCGCACCGGCAATGGGCATCATGCCCAGTGCCAACTGCATCAGGAGCCAGCTGCTGAGCATGGCGGCGGCACCGGCCAGCACCAGGCTGGCGGTAACGGAAATTTGCAGCCTGGGTCTTAGCCAGAGCGCCACTGGCATGGCCAGACCCCAGGCCAGTGCAACCACCAGGCCGAATACAGGTCCCATACCCAGCAGGTCCTCGGCGCTGGTTTGCAAGCGGACATTGAAACTGATGGGCACGTCCAGCGCCTGCAGCTGGGCCAACACCCGTTGGGTACCGGCCAGTACGGCGCAAATGCTGGTGGTAACCACAGCCGCCAGGTAAGTGAGGAATAACTGCAATATGCGCACCAGGCGCTCCTTCTGCCTTGCAGTGGGGACATCAGCCGCCGACACTGCATCATACTGAGCGATCACCGGTTCTGCATGGATGAAATTACACGGAGTAGACCTATGGCGCGATGGGCGAAGCTGAAATCACCGTTGCACCTGGCGAGCACTGCTGGCCTGCGCAATGTGCTGGTGCTGCTGGTATTGCTCTGCAGTGCAGCGGCAAACGCGGCACCAGCGGAGCCCAGGGTGGAGGTGCTGGCCAGTGGTCTGGCGCATCCCTGGAGCCTGGCCTTGTTGCCGGATGGCAGTCTGCTGATCACTGAGCGTTCCGGCCAGCTTCGCGTATTCAAGGATGGCGCGCTGCTGCCGACGCCTGTGGCTGGTGTGCCGGCCGTCTATGTACAGGCCCAGGCGGGGCTCTTTGATGTCGTGCTGGATCCGGATTTTGCCAACAACCGCTGGCTGTATCTGGCTTACGCCCAGGGTAGCCGCGGCGCTAACGCCACGCGTGTAGCCCGGGCCAAGTTTGATGGTGCCACGCTAACGGCGCTGGAGGTGCTGTTGGATGTAGTGCCCGCCAAGAACACACCCGTGCACTATGGCGGTCGCCTGCTGTTTCTGCCGGATGGCACCCTGCTGGTGACCACGGGCGATGGCTTCACGTTGCGCGAGGAAGCGCAGCGGCTGGACAATCTGCTGGGCAAGACCTTGCGTATTCATGCCGATGGCAGCATCCCCGCTGACAATCCTTTTGTGGGGCGTGCCGATGCACGGCCGGAGATCTATACCTATGGCCATCGCAATCCACAGGGGTTGGCACTGGATGCGGCCAGCGGTCAGGTTTATCTGCACGAACATGGGCCGCGCGGCGGCGATGAACTGCATCTGCTGCAACCCGGCCGTAACTATGGCTGGCCGGTGATTACCTATGGTGTGGATTACAGCGGCGCTCGCATCAGCCCCTATACCAGCATGACGGGCATGGAGCAGCCGCTGTTGTATTGGGTGCCTTCCATTGCACCCTCAGGGCTTGCCATTTACCAGGGCGAGTTGTTTGCCGACTGGCGCGGCAAAGCATTGATCGGTGCGTTGGCGGGCCAGGCGCTGCATTTGGTGCAGTTGGATGGCGTGGTGCAGGATTTGGGCGCCATGCTGCGTGCACGTGGCCAACGCATTCGCGATGTGCGTGAAGGCCCGGATGGCGCGCTCTATCTGCTCACAGATGCACCCGATGGCCAGTTGCTGCGACTGATCCCGGCAGTTGCCGAGCGCTGAAGCAGTTCAGTCAAGCAAATCCTGGAACTGCAGGCTGTGGAGCCGGTAATAGAGGCCGCGTTGGGCCAGCAGTTCCTCATGGGTACCGAGTTCCTTGACTTCGCCCTGATGCAGCACCAACACGCGGTCGGCTTCCTGAATGGTCTGCAGCCGATGGGCGATGAGGATGGCGGTGCGGCCCGCAGTAAGCTTGTGCAGTGCATCCTGGATCAGCAGCTCGGTTTCGGTGTCGATGCTGGCAGTGGCTTCATCGAGAATCAGTATTTCCGGATCTATGGCCAGCACGCGGGCAAATGCCAGCAATTGGCGTTGACCCTGGGATAGATTCTGGCCGCGTTCGGACAGGGGTGTGTCGTAACCCTGAGGCAGGCGGCTGATAAACTCGTGGGCGTTCACGGTTTTTGCAGCACGGATGGCCATTTCCCGGGTGACCGTCGGATTGCCCAGAGCGATATTGTCGTAAATGCTACCGGAAAAAATATGAAAGTCCTGCATGACCACGCCAATGCGGCGGCGCAGATCAGCGCTCTGGATCTGATTGAGATCTATGCCATCAAGAAAAATGCAGCCGTCGGCAAAGTCATAGAAGCGGGACAGCAGCTTGATCAGCGTGCTTTTGCCTGAGCCGGTCGGGCCGACAATGGCCAGTTTCTCCCCAGGTGCAATCCGGAACGACACCTGCTTCAGCACGGGCAGCCCAGGCTCATAGGCAAAGCTGAGATTGCGAAACTCCAGTTCACCCTGCAAGCGTGGCGGTAGTTGCAGCGGCTGGGCAGGTTCGTGAATGCGCTCATCCCAGTCCAACGCCTGAAAAATGCGTTCACCGCTGGCCATGGCGCGAAACAGGATGTTCAGCTGCTCGCCCAGCGCCACCACCGGCTGGAACAACATGTCCAGAAAGCGGGTAAACAGAATCAGTGCGCCCAGGGAAATCTGCTCCTGCACCACGGCGCCGCCGCCATACCAGACAATGACACCAATGGCGATGGAGGCCAGGCTGCTGGCGAATTCGCCGTAAAAGGTTTGCAGGCGCATGGAGCGGATTTCCAGGCGCCGATTTTCCCGGTTGATACTGGTGTACTTGTCCAGATTCAGCTGTTCCCGGCCGCTGATCTGGACTACTTGCATACCGGCAAGATTTTCCTGCAGATTCTGGTTCAGGGTGGACAGCGACAGGCGTACCAGCCGGAACAGGCGCTGACTGGTGCGACGGAAAAAATAGGTGACTACCGCCATCAGCGGCAAGGCCAGCAACAGAATCAGCGTCAGGCGCACATCGATGGCCAGCATGATGATCAATGCGACGAAAAAGGGCACAAACTCGCCAATCAGGGTGCCGATGCCGCGAAACATTTCGTACAGGGCTTCGATGTCATTGGTAACCCGGGTCATGATGCGGCCCACGGCGACCCGGTCGTAAAAGGATGCCGGCCGGGTTTCCAGATGACTGAACAGATGTTGACGCAGATCCCGCAAGGCCTTTACCACCGCGCTGATCAATGTCATGCGATGGGCGTGGCCAATCAGCGCCCAGGACAGTTGCAGGCCAGCGTAGAGCAATACCGCTGCCAGTAGCGGATGCACCGACAGGTTCTGTGCCAGCCATTGCATGGCGTTAACCATGCCCATATCCGGTGTGTCCGAGGCGGTATTGCCCATGATGATGTGATCCACCACCACCAGGGAAATCACCACCGGCAGCATCAACTGCAGTGCCGAAGCCATAAGTACCAGCAAGGCAC
>JBJHDG010000146.1:0-6490 GCA_050486425.1 Pseudomonadales bacterium
CGCCGCGCCGCGGCCGCACACGCCGCCCCGCGCCCGCCCCACGCCGCCTCCGCCCCACCCGGCTCCGGCCCCCGCCCACCTCGACGCCGAGGCGCATCCGCCAGCGACAGCTCCAGCCGCTTGCCCAGCGCCACCGCCGCCAGCGTCAGCGTCTCCACCCGCACGCTCTGCGCGCCGGACTCCATCCGAGTCACCACGGACGCGCTCACACCCATCCGCGCCGCCAGCTCAGCCTGCGTCAGCCCCTGGAATCCGAGTTCGGCTATCGCCCGCGCCTGGCCGACCCGGACCTGCTCAGCAGGCTCAGCGCCTGTCTGCAACGCACCCAGAACACGGAAATTCGGCAAGCCATCACGCGTATTTTGCAACAAACTGGCCAGATCTCCGCCAGGGTCAACCCCGTCCAGCGCGATCCAGAGAAAATTCGGCAACGCATCTACCGAGGCCAGCCGGTTTACCAGTAGGGCTTGACCCATCTGGCATCTGCGGGTTTGATCGGGCTTCCCAATTTCGGGAGAAGCCCTCATGCCTATCAACAAGGATGCCGTTGGCGCCAAAGGTGACCCCGTCCGCCGCAAGTGGACATCCAAGGATGCACTGCTCTACGCCCTGGGCGTGGGCGCCGGTGTCGACGAGTTGCAGTTCACCACAGAGAACACCCGCAACCTGCCGCAACAGGTACTGCCCACCTTCGCCGTGATTATCGGCGGTGGTGGCGTACCTATGGGCAAAATCGGCAGCTTTAATCCAGCCCTGATGGTGCATGGTGAACAAAGCATCGAACTGTTCGGCGCCATCCCGCCCGACGGCGAACTGGAATCCGTGGGCGAGGTCAGCGCCATCTGGGACAAGGGCAATGCTGCGGTGCTGGAATTCACCACCGAATCCAAAAACGTTGCCACGGGTGACCTGCTGCTGCGCAACAAGATGACACTGTTCTGTCGCGGCGAAGGCGGTTTTGGTGGCGAGCGTGGGCCGAGCGTGAAGCTGGAATATCCTGATCGCACGCCGGACCATCAGATCACCTACCAGACCCGGGAGGACCAGGCGCTGCTGTACCGCCTCTCTGGCGATCGCAATCCCCTGCATTCAGATCCCAGCTTTGCCAAGATAGGCGGCTTCGACCGGCCCATCCTGCACGGGCTATGCACCTACGGCTTTACTGGCCGGGCGTTGCTGCACAGCCTGTGCGCTGGCGACCCGACGCGCTTTAAATCCATGAATGGACGTTTTTCCAAACCCGTGTTGCCCGGTGATACCCTCACCATCAGCATGTGGGTGGATGGCTACCAGTGCCTGTTCCAAACCAAAACCCAACGCGGTGATGTTGTATTGGATCAAGGCACCATGAGCTTTGGCTGAGCTGTCTGCTCAGGTAAGCGCCCACTTTCACCCATCCAACCAAGTCGCTGCTGCGTGCAATCAGGCTGGGATTGCACGCAGCGGCATTGTCATGATCGGCTCACAAAAGCGTCATGGCTGCATCATGGTTTCGTCGCATTGCTCACCTATGTTTGGCCGCGCTCCACGCCGGAGCCCAATCCCAGACACAGAGGACCAAGCAGTGACTGATACCAAAATGCTCACCAAAGACTCCCTGCTCGCCGACAATGGCGATGAAATCATGTCGAACCAATCAGACAATCCCTGCTTCCAGGAAGTTGTCGAGACCCGCTATTCCCGTCGCAATCTATTGCACGGTGGCATAGCCGCCGCGGTGGCCACCTTGTTCGTCGCATCGCCACTGGCCAGCGCGCGCTCTGCGCTGGCTGATGGCAAGGGCCCGGCGCAACTGCCACCCCAGGCACAAAGCAAACCACCCTTCACCCCCAAGGGTGAACTGGGGTTTTCTCCCATCTCCGTTTCCATCGAAGATACCATTCGCGTGCCCGCCGGTTATCGTGCCCGCCCCTTCCTACCCTGGGGCACACCCATCTGCGGTCACTATCCAGCATACATCGAAGGCGGCTTCAATTCCGGTGCTGACCAGGAGTGCCAGATCGGCATGAACCACGATGGCATGCATTTTTTCCCACTGGGCAAGGATGATGAGCAAAATCGCCATGGCCTGCTGGTGATGAACCATGAATACATCGATCCACCCAAACTGCATCCCAACGGCCCCACAGTCATCGATGGCCGTCGCGTGGTGGACGATGAAGTACGCAAGGAAGTTGCCGCCCATGGCGTGTCCGTGGTTGAGATCATGGAAAAAGCGCCGGGCGACTGGGAAGTGGTGCGCGGCAAGTACAATCGTCGCATTACCGGCGGTACACCCATGCTGATCGGTGGCCCAGTCCGCGGTTCCGACTTGGTAAAAACCAAGTACAGCCCACGCGGCCTGATTACACGCGGCACACTCAATAACTGCGCCCATGGCTTCACACCCTGGGGTACCTACCTCACCTGCGAGGAGAACTGGGCCGGATACTTTACCAACCGTACCGGACTGCCCCGGGAACATGCCCGCTATGGGGTGCGCATCGGCGCTTCCCGCTACGGCTGGGAAACTGTGGACCATATCGACGAGTATGCCCGCTTTAATGCTTCTGCCACTGGCGCCAGTGCGATCCAAGATTATCGTAACGAACCTAACGGTCAGGGCTGGATCGTTGAAATTGATCCATTTTCTCCCAACAGCATGCCCATCAAGCGCACTGCGCTGGGCCGCTTTGCCCATGAAGGCGTGGTATTTGCCAATGTGCAGGAAGGCCAGCCCGTCGTATGCTATTCGGGTGATGATGCCGCCAACGAATATATCTATAAGTTCGTCACCACCCAGCGCTACTCCAAGTGGCTGCGGCCGCGTCATATGTTGGATCATGGCGTGCTTTACGTGGCCAAGTTCAACAACGATGGCAGTGGCGAATGGCTGCCTCTGGATATCCGCTTCCCCAGCTTCCGCGCCGCCGCCGCTGCCGCTGGCGTGGAATTCAAGGATCAAGCTGATGTACTGGTGAACACCCGTCTGGCTGCTGATGTGGTGGGTGCCACCAAAATGGACCGTCCAGAATGGGGCGCCGTACATCCCCACACCAACGAGGTTTACTTCACGCTTACCAACAACAGCAGTCGCGGCAGTGCCACCGCACCGGTGGACGCCGCCAACCCCAGGCCGCAGAATGCCTTCGGTCAGATTATTCGCTGGCGCGAACAAGGCAACCGGCCCTGGGCACGGCGCTTTGACTGGGATCTGTTCTTACTGTCTGGCCCCACCGATGACAGTCGCATGCTGGATGGCAGCCCACTGGATGAAACCAACATTCACGCCAGCCCGGATGGCCTCTGGTTCGATAGCAACGGCGTGCTCTGGATTCAAACCGATATGGGCGGTGGTCAGCAACGTGCGGAACAGGATCGCTTTGGCAATAATCAAATGCTGGCGGCCAATCCGGTCACCGGTGAGATTCGCCGCTTCCTGACCGGCCCCCTGGGCCAGGAAGTCACGGGCGTGATCAACACCCCGGACAACCGCACCATGTTCATCAACATCCAGCATCCGGGTGAATCCGGTGAGCAATTCCCGCAAGTGGCCTCCAACTGGCCAGATGGCGGTATGGCTCGCGCGCGTTCCGCAACTGTGATCATCACCAAAGAAGACGGGGGCGTTATCGGTAGTTAAGCCGGTTAGTTGTGTCGCGCCAGCTGCACACTGAAGAATTTTCCGCACTTCAGTGTGCAGCCTGGTTGGCGTGCAACGGGACTTGCAACAGGGCTGACAACTCTGGCACACAGGAACCGCAACTGGTACCTGCCTGGGTGTTGGCTTGCAGTTTCGGCAATGTGCAGGCACCGGCAGCAATGGCGGCCTGAATACGGCCTAGTCGCACCTGGTTACAAACACAAACCAGGGGGCTGAGATCCGCAACATCAGGATGTTGCCCACTGATCAGTTGTAAGCCTGCCACTGGCTCACCCGTAGCATCCAACCCCTGCTGCTGAAAAACCGCCAGCAACCAATCTTCGTCAAGCTGCAGCTCAATGCCAGAATCCGGTAACTGCCAAAGCGCCACCAAACACAGGGGGCGACCCTGCGCACACCACAGCCAACGATAATGGCCTGCACCCGGATCAACCAATTCGGTGGTAACGGCCATACCATTCGGTGCCCATTGCTTTGCCATGGCATCAGGGGCTGCTGGATTGCATCCCGCCAACCGCAGTCGCTGTATACTGCCGGCGGGCACCTGACACCAATAGATGTCATCCGCCGCTGGTGGCGCCAGGGGGGCGACACTGATCACCAGGGCCTGCCAACGCACCGGCCAGGGACGTACGCTTACAGCTGTCTGCTTGAACGCCGGTTGCCCAGAGATGGGATCCGAACGTGGTGGCACCAGGGCATCCACCCGACCCGCACCGGTAAAGCAATCGTTCCAATGGATGGGAATAAACAATTCACCAGGGCGCTGATCACTGGTGACCAAGGGTTTAGCCAACACCCGGCCTAGATCATTTTCCACCAACAACAGATCCTGAGCGTTGGCACCCAGGCGCTGCCAATCCTCCGGATGCAGAGCAACATAGGGCTCGCCATGATGCTGCAGCAAGTCTGCGGTGCGCCCGGTACGGGTCATGGTGTGCCATTGATCGCGGATGCGGCCGGTGTTCAAGAGATAAGTTTGCGGATCACTGCACTGATAATCCGGATCTGCAACCGGCAAGGTACTGAATCTGGCGCGGCCATCCCCATGACTGAAGCGACCTTTAGTAAACAAGCGCGCCGTGCCAAGAATCTCAGTGCCACCTCCCCTCTTATGCAGCGGCCATTGCACAGGCGCCAGATTTTCATAATCATCATTGCTGACCTGTGCCAGGGCGCTGATATCAAACTGACGGCCAAAGCTCACAGCCAGCGCCGACAGCGCGGCATGCTCTCGAAAGATCTCAGCACTGGAGCCATAGGCAAAGGCATCGACAAATCCCATCGCCTTGGCTACTGCGGCCACCATCCACCAATCCGGTTTGGCCAAACCGGGTGCTGGCAGGAAGGCGCGTTGGCGACTGATACAACGTTCTGAGTTGGTTACGGTGCCATCTTTCTCGCTCCAGCCTAATGCCGGCAACTGCACATGGGCATGTCGCAAGGTATCCGTATCTGCATAGATTTCCGATACCACCACCAGGGGACAACTGGCCAGGGCGCTACGCACAGCATTGGCATCTGGCAGGGACACCAAAGGATTAGTGGCCATAATCCAGATGGCCTTGATATCACCACGCGCCACGGCCTGAAACAGATCAACGGCCTTTAACCCCGGCCGTTGTGCCATCTGTGGTGCCCGCCAAAATTCCGCCACCGCAGCACGCTCAGCCGCATTTTCCAGCGCCAGATGTACCGCCAGCTGATTGGCCAGCCCACCCACTTCACGCCCACCCATGGCATTGGGTTGCCCGGTAATGGAAAACGGACAAGCACCTGGTTTGCCGATACGGCCAGTGGCCAGATGGCAGTTGATAATGGCGCCGGCCTGGGCCACACCCTGCTCGGATTGATTGATGCCCTGCGAGTACAGCGTCACCGTGCGTGGTTGTGCAACAAACCAGGAGAAAAATTGTTGCAGATCGGCAAGCGGGATCTCACAGCTGGCGGCCAAGGCAGGCAAGCCTGAGAAGCTCGCTTGGGCGCACGCTAAAGCGGCCTGGAAGTCAGTCGTGTGTGCAGCAATGAAATCTTCATCCAGACACTGCTGCACCGCCAGACACGCCAACAAACCCTGAAACAATAGACCGTCAGTGCCGGGCTTTATCTGCAAGACCAAATCTGCGATTTCCGCAGTGGCGGTGCGGCGTGGATCAATCAGCACCACTTTCATGGCTGGTCGCACAGCCTTGGCGGCCTTGATGCGCTGGTACACCACTGGATGGGTCCAGGCCATATTGGAGCCCACCAACACCAGCAAATCCGCCAGTTCCAGATCCTCATAACAACCGGCTACCAGATCTTCGCCAAAGGCGCGCATCTGCGCGGCCACGGCTGTAGCCATACAGAGGCGGGAATTGGTATCTATATTGGCAGTACCAAGAAAACCCTTACAGAACTTGTTCACCACATAATAGTCTTCGGTGAGCAATTGGCCGGAGACATAGAAGGCCACCGCATTCGGGCCATGCTGGGCAATCACTTCCCGAAATGCATCGGCCACGTGCGTAATGGCTTGCTCCCAGGAAACATCCTGGCCCGCAATTTTCGGGTTAAGAAGGCGCTGACGCGCCCCCAGGGTTTTGCCCAAGGTCGCGCCTTTGACACACAGACGCCCCTGATTGGCTGGATGTGTGCCATCCCCCATTGCCTGCCAACCAGCGTTGGCAACACCATCTGTTGCGGCATCTAAGCTCGGCTGCGCCAACACACCACAGCCGACGCCACAATAGGGACAGCTGGTAGCCACTGACTTTGCAATAGCATTCACGCCGCCACCTTATCCAGGAACAGCAACTGCTGACGCACATGAGCAATATTGGTGCCCAGCAGTGCGCCGTACTGTGC
>JBJHDG010000147.1:0-6434 GCA_050486425.1 Pseudomonadales bacterium
CCTTGCGAAATACCGCCGACACAATACGGGTGAGGGCCACAATCCACTGGAAGTGATCCATGTTCTTGGAGTTGATAAAAATCTCGAACGGGCGCCGCAGCTCATGGTCGGTGCCCGGATTGAGCACAATGTCATTGATGGTGACATAAAGCGCGTGCTCGGAGAGCGGCGTTTTTATCTTGTAGGTGCTGCCTTCCAGATCATCCGGCCGCTGCACGGCTTCATGCATATGAATGATATCGGCTTTGGCTTTGGCTTTGGCAGGTGCCGGCTCTGACACCGGCTTGACCACTTCATAGCCGACGATTTTGCTGTCGATCTTGATCGTCATTGTCTTGCTCCGGTGCGGTTAAAATTTGCCGTAATAGCCTTCTTTCAAGGCATCAAACAGGTTAGCGGCGGTATGGATCTCACCGTCGTACTCGATTTCCTCATTGCCCTTGGCCTCAATCAGGGTGCCATCTGCCAACTGGAATCTGTAGGTGGTGTTCTCCAGATCCTTCTCCTTCACCAACACGCCCTGGAAGGCTTCCGGGTTAAAGCGGAAGGTGGTGCAGCCTTTCAAACCCTGTTGATGGGCATAGCGGTAGATGTCCTTGAAATCCTCATAAGGATAATCAGAAGGCACATTGGCGGTTTTGGAGATGGATGAGTCCACCCACTTTTGCGCCGCGGCCTGAATATCCACATGCTGTTTGGGCGTTATTTCATCGGCCGTGATGAAGTAATCCGGCAGCGCATGAGGACCTTCTTTTACATCAGGCAGGGCTTCTGCATCGATAAAGGTGCGATAAGCCAGCAACTCGAACGAGAACACATCCACTTTCTCTTTGGACTTCTTGCCTTCACGGATCACATTGCGGAAATAGTGATGAGCAAAGCTGGGCTCAATGCCATTGCTGGCGTTGTTGGCCAGTGACAGGGAAATGGTGCCAGTGGGCGCGATGGAGGAATGGTGCGTAAATCTGGCACCCTGCTCGGCAATAGCCTGCACCAGCTCCGGTTCCGCCTGCGCCACCCGCTGCATATAGCGGCTGTATTTGGCCAGCAGAATACGGCCCTTGATCATGTCCCCTGGCTGGTAACCATCACCGATCATCTCCGGGCGCTTGGCCAGCATGTCGGTGGTGACCATGAACTCCTCATCCATGATGGGCGCCGCGCCTTTTTCCTGGGCCAGCTGCAAACCGGCGCGCCAGCCTTCCAGCGCCATCTCCTTGGCCACCTGCTCGGTGAAATCCACCGATGCCGCATCGCCATAGCGCATGCCCAGCATGGTCACCGTGGAACCCAGGCCAAGAAAGCCCATGCCATGGCGCCGCTTGCGCATGATCTCCGCGCGTTGCTCCGCCAGGGGCAGGCCGTTGATCTCCACCACGTTATCCAGCATGCGCGTGAAGATGGCCACCACTTCCCGGTACTCATCCCAATCGAAACGTGCCTTGGCAGTGAATGGATCGCGCACAAACTTGGTGAGGTTTACCGAACCCAGCAGACAGGCGCCATAGGGTGGCAGGGGTTGTTCGCCACAAGGATTGGTGGCGCGGATTTCCTCACAGAACCAGTTGTTGTTCATGTCGTTAACCCGGTCGATAAGAATGAAACCGGGCTCGGCAAAATCATAGGTAGAGGACATGATCATGTCCCACAACCGCTGGGCTTTGATGGTGCGATGAATGCGGCATGCCACCTGACCCTGAGGGTTGGTGACGTAGTTGTCCTTGGTGGGCCAGTCGCGCCAGATCACCTGACGTGGATCGTCCAGATTCAGGTTGTCCGTTTTGGCCTCTTTTTCCGTGACCGGAAAGGCCAGCGGCCAATCGGCATTTTCCGCCACCGCCTGCATGAACTCGTCGGTGATCAGCAGGCTCAGGTTGAACTGCCGCAGGCGGCCGTCTTCGCGCTTGGCGCGAATAAAGTCCACCACATCCGGATGGCCCACATCGAAGGTCGCCATCTGGGCACCGCGCCGACCACCGGCAGAGGACACCGTGAAGCACATGCGGTCGTAGATATCCATGAAGGACAGCGATCCGGAGGTATAGGCACCCGCACCCGAGACATAGGCGCCCTTGTGGCGCAGGGTGGAGAATTCATAGCCAATACCGCAGCCGGCTTTCAGCGTGAGTCCCGCCTCATGCACCTTTTGCAGGATGTCATTCATGGAATCCTGGATGGTGCCGGATACCGTGCAATTGATGGTGCTGGTGGCTGGCTTGTGCTCCTGAGCGCCGGCGTTGGACGTGATGCGCCCGGCGGGAATGGCACCCCGACGCAGGGCCCAAAGAAACTTCTCGTTCCAGAGTTTGCGTTGCTCCGGCGTGGCTTCCACCTCGGCCAGCGCCTTGGCAACACGCTTGAAGGTATCGTCCATGGTGCGGTCCAGAATGCGTCCGTCTTTGGCTTTCAGACGGTACTTGCTGTCCCAGATGTCCATGGATGCTGGTTGTACAGCGATATCGGCAACCGTGCCCGGCGTCGCCTTGATGCTGGCTATCTTGGTCATGCATCCCCCTGTGTGCTTGCCTTGCTTGGCCTTTTGCGGTTCAGCGGCCCCACTGAACGCTCTCCTGTGGGGGAGTAATTTACACAAGATATAGTGAAAGCCAACAGGAAATTTTCTAGATATGGGCTATTAGGCCCTTAGGTGGGTGGTCACCAACCCGGCCGGGCTCGCCATTCCGCAGCCGGGATGGCGAGCCTCATGGGGGTTCAGATTAGGATTCAGGTTGGCTCAGGGTTGCCGCACGGCCATCCCGATCAGCGGCAAGGCAGGATCCAGGCTCAAGACCAGCAGCCTGTCGGCGCTAACCGCATGCAGTACCAGACTCTCGACCGCCCCGGTGAGCGCAGCCAACAGCCGACCATCGGCCGAGGCATAGCTACCCGCCGCCAGGGCACTGCCGACGCTGATGCTGTCACCAGCCGTCAGTTGGAGCAGGTCCAGGTCCAGTTCCAGATCCGGGTCAGTCAGCCGCAGACCGCCAAGCAGGAATTCCGCACCGTCGGCGGAGGCGCCGGCCAACGCCAGCAGCCAGTCACCTTCCAGATCCGCCAGCGCTGGTGCCAACGTCTGGGCCTGTACGCGGCCCAAGGCCACCCGGCCGCCGGTCACCGGCAACGCCAGCAGCTGCTGTCCATCCAGGTTGCGCAGGCGCCAGAGGCCACCGCCAACCAGCTCCAGATACCCATTGCCTTCAGCATCCAGGACATAGTCACCCGTACTGTTGAGCAGCAGGCTGATGTCACCGCCATGGTTGGCATCCTGCTGCACGGCACTGAGCGCACCGGCCTCAGCCGTGAAACGTCCCAGCGCCAGACTTCGACCTTCAGTTACTGTGGTCACACCGGCCAGTTGGAACTGAAAATCACCCGTCAATACATCCAGGGCGACTGCCGCCTGGCGCCGCAACTCTCCTTGCACCAGGAGCTCCGTATCCATGGATAGCAGCCACATTGCGTCGGCATCCACCAGGTAGTACGCCAATTCAGGCTCAGTGACACCGTTGTCGATCTGGGCGATGCCACGGCCATGTGCATCAGGCTCGCTGTAAACACCATCCAATGTGACGGCTTCGAAGTAAATGCCGTCCTGCACGATGTCTTGGGCGCCGGACAGGAACTGCCCTTCGGCATTACCCAGGACATGGCCGATACTGGCCAAGGGCACATAGCTTGTTTGCAGCGGACGATATTCCAGCCCCTGCAACGCAAAGGCGAAGCTGCCTTCCAGCTGGCCGTCAGCCAGGGCGGTCAGATCCTGGCGCCGCAATTCGCCCGCACTGGCCGCGACCAGATCATCCCGTAGCAGCAGACCATTTTCGGTATCCGCCAACAGCAGGGTGTAGCTGTCATCGCCCAGGCTGCTGCTGATCTGCAGCTGGCCCTGGCCGAGTTGATCCAGGCTGTAGCTGCCGCTGATAGGTTCAGCAGCCGTGTACAGGCCAGCAATATTGGCGTCCATGGCGCCACTGATGTTGCCGGCACCGTCGGCAGTGAAACTGCCCAGTAGATACTGATTGGCATCGCCCGCCGGTCCCTGCACACGAAATACGTAGCGGCCATTGAGACTGGCCAGGCTGAAACGAGGTAGCAGCGTGAGTACAAAACTGTCCCTGGCATCGGGATCGGCCACGGCGACCGCGCTGATCACCACCTCACCTGCGGCCGGCACCAGGGCTGGCGGGCTGTACAACCCGGAGTCGCTGATCAGACCCAGGGTGACACTGCCACCCTCGATATCATCGACAAACCAACGCACCGCGCCGTCTTCAGCACCGGTAACCTGCACGCTGAACTGCAGTTGATCCCGCACCGACAGGCTGTTGCTGTCGCTGCTGATGCTCACCACTACCGGCTCGGCCGGTTCTTCGGGCTCAACCGGTTCCTCAGGTTCAACTGGTTCCTCGGGTTCGGTCGGCTCCTCCGGCTCCGCAGGCTCTTCTGGCTCAGTGGGTTCTTCCGGCGTTTCTGGAGCCGGATCTGTCACCGGTGGCGTGGGTGACGGGCCAGCGGGATCACCCGCCGCTGGCGTACCACTGCGGGAGCCGCCACCGCCACCACTACAGGCTGCCAGCATCAGCGTGAAGCCAAACACCAAGACCCAACGAGCGACCCTAGCGGCGCCAGTGTCTGCGTTCATAACCAACCTCGTTTACAAAAATAGATGCGCCTTAGGCGTTATTTTTCAGCGGCAATCCCTTTGCGGCGGCTGCCACAATAGGCGCTCACGCAGGGCGACGGAAGTGGCCTACACGAAGCTGTTGCAAGGCGATGCGATTAACTTGCATCCATTTACATCAGCGCCACAAACAGCAATGGCAAAGCGATAAATTCGCTTCCAGAAATAAAATCTGCAATAAAAAATGCCGGCAATGGCATGCCGCATTTTCCAGCTATGCAGCCTCAGGCGCTGGATCCGAGATTGGATCGGGATCCGGCGTTGCGCCAGGGCCTCGGATAGGCGGCAGCGTTTCAAGCGCTTACATCAGCTTCCGCGGCGGGAAAACGCTGCCGGCATAGCGACAGAAATCGTCGCGCACCTTCAGACAGCGGCCGGTGCTTTTTACAGTACAACCCTACTTGGCGCTCAATGCGCGAGAACTCCAGCCCAGCAATGGGCATAAATCCCGGCAGGTTTGCCAGCAAATGATCCGACAGATAGATCACCCCCATACCAGCCGTTGCCAACTCCAGTCGCAGCTCCAGATGACTGACCTCCCAAACACTGGCAAAAGCATCCCGCAGTCGTTCCAGACCCGGCCGCCGGGAGGCTTCATCCAGATAAGAGGTAATCAGCGTGAGCTGCCCCAATACCTGTTCCGGATTCCGTTGCAGCGCCCGGAACTGTGGATGCTGGGGATGCACCACCAGCAGCCGTTGTTCGGTAAAACAGGGCCAGGCGTCAAAGTGACCGGGAAGCTGGTGCGGGAATGGGCCAAAGCCCAGCTCCCAACGATCCTCCTCCACGCCATAAACGATCTCACGGCTGGGCGCCACATCCAGCTTCAGACGCGTAAGCGGGTTGGCGGTGCAGAAGGCCAACAGCAGTGCCGAGCCATAGACCCGATTCACCATGGAGTTCATAGCCAGATTCAATGTGCTCAGGGCACCGCTGCGAATTCGCTCAATGTCCTGCAGCGCCAACCGTTCCTCATGACTGAGGGTCTGGGCATAACGCAGAAAACGTAGCCCGGCCTCGGTGGGGCGTAGCGGCCGCTCCCGTCGCAGCAAGGCAGTGCCCACCCGATGCTCCAGATTGGCAATGGCCTGGCTGACCGCGGACTGGGATAAATCCAGCGCTTCCGCCGCGCGGGAAAAGCCGCCGGTTTCCACCACCTTGAGAAAGGCTCGCACTTCATGGCGTTCGATCTGCATGGGACATCCGCATCAGAACCACTAATGTATAGATCCTAACTTATTGATTTATCCCGATTCATCCTATTTCTATTAGTCATACTGATAGATCAATGAGCCCAACCCACTGCCAACCAGACCCCGCTTCAGCTACCTTGCAGCCATTACCCAGCTACCCATGCAGGAGCCCACCATGAGCAATCCCGATACCCAAGCCCCGCTGTTTGCCAAAGGTCTGGATGGCATCGATGTGGATGAATCCGCCATCTCCCTGGTGGACGGCGAGCGCGGACAGCTGAGTTACCGAGGCCAGGACATTGGGTCGCTGGTGGACCTGCCCTTCGGCAGTGTGGCCCTGCTGGTGCTGAATGATGCGCTGCCGGATGCGCAGACACTGGCCAGCTTTGAGACCCAGCTGCATGCCAATGGCGCACTCTCCAGTCGTGAACAGGCGCTGCTCACCCAGCTGGCAGCCAGCCCCGCCCACCCCATGCAGGCGCTGCAAAGCCTGGCCCCGGTATTGGACCGGCCGGGCGGCGCCTTCGCCGAATACGGCGAAGGCGCACAAGGCCTGGTGA
>JBJHDG010000148.1:0-6428 GCA_050486425.1 Pseudomonadales bacterium
CCATTACCAACAGCACTTCACCGGGTTGCACCTGCTTGCCGGGCGCGCAGGTAATGGCCTTCACCAGGCCATCGGTTTCCGCGCAGATGGAAAATTCCATCTTCATGGCTTCAATGATCACCAGGGGTTCTTCCGCTTTAACCACCTGGCCTTCGGCCACCAGCAGCTTCCAGACGCTACCGCTGATGTCGGCGCAGACGGCAACGCCGTCCACCGCGTCGGCATCCAAAGCGCTTTCAGATGGCCGTTGGGACTCCAGGCTGAAATCCGCCTCCTGCTGCCAGCGCGCAACCTCAGCCGTAAAGGCGGCTTGTTGTTGGGCACGGAAGGCGCCGATACTGTCAGCATTGGCAGTTAGAAAGGCTTCGTGGGCCTGGATGTTGAAAGTTTCTTCCTCAATACGAATCTGGGCGCGGCCGGCGCGGAAGTCGGCGCGCAGTTTGGTGAGTTCTGTTTCGCTGACGGGATAGAAGCAAACCTGGTCGAAAAAGCGCAGCAGCCAGGGTTTGCCGATGGCGAATTGGCTGTTCAGCAGGTGCTTGTTCCAGATCGGCAAGGTGCGGCCCACCAGCTGGTAACCACCCGGAGAATCCATGCCGTAGATGCACATATAAACGCCACCGATGCCAACAGTGCCTTCGGCAGTAAAAGTACGAGCAGGGTTGTACTTGGAGGTCAGCAAACGATGCCGAGGATCTACGGGTACGGCACAGGGCGCGCCCAGATATACATCCCCCAGGCCCAATACCATGTAGCGGGCAGCAAACAGGGTATCCCGCACCTGATCAACACTGTCCAGGCCGTTGATGCGACGCATGAATTCCGTATTGCTGGGTAGCCAGGGGGCTTCTTTACGCACCGATTGCTGATAGCGGGCCACGGCATCCAGGGTGGCACTGTCCTCGAATGCCATGGGTAAATGCAGAACCCGTGTGGGAATCTGCATGCTGGCGACGGGCGGCAAGCGTGCTTCGAGCTGCGCCAGCGCCTGTAGCAATTGTTGCTGATGGAGTTGCCGGCTGTCGTAACGAATCTGCAGCGAGCGCACGCCCGGTGATAATTCTTCCACGCCCGCGATGGGTTGCTGGGTCAGCGCCTGCATCAGGGCGTGTACGCGCAGGCGTAAACGCAGATCCAGCACCATGGGGCCATATTCCACCAGGATGTATTTGTCGCCCGCCTGGCGATAGCTGACGGCAGGGGCGTCTGCGGTTTCTGGCAGTAACTGCGTGATGCAGGCCGAGGCCTCGGCCACCGCCGGCTGTAGGGCGCTGATTGCTGTGGCGGGCAATGCCAGGGGTGCATAGTCGGCGGCCAATGCGGCGATGGCGCTATCTTGTGCCTGCTCCAACTGCAAGGCTTGATCAAAGCTCAGCGGTACAAAGCGAATGCGATCGCCGGGCTTAACCTGACCCACCTTCCACAGCTCTGCAGCGACGATGGTCACCGGGCACACAAAGCCGCCCAGACTGGGGCCGTCCTTGGTCAGGATCACCGGCATGTCGCCGGTAAAGTTGATGGCACCCACGGCATATTCGGTGTCGTGAATATTGGATGGATGCAGGCCGGCTTCACCGCCATCGCTGCGGGTCCAGCTGGGTTTGGGCCCAATCAGACGAATGCCGAGCCGGTTGGAGTTGTAGTGCACTTCCCAGTCGGTGGCGAAAAATTCGCTGATCGCCGTCTCGGTAAAGAAGTCTGGTGCGCCGTGCGGGCCATAGAGCACACCAATCTGCCAATGCTGGGAATACGCAGGTATCAGATTGGCAGGTGCTGCCGCCGGTGCTGCCACTGGCGGCGCGGTGGTGCAGACTGGCAACTCAGGCTGACTAATTGCCAGGCTGTCACCGGCGCGCAGGGGGCGCCCGCCATGCCCACCAAATTGACCCAATGCAAAGGTGGATCTGCTGCCCAGATAGCAGGGCACATCAATGCCGTTACGCACCGCCAAATAGGTGCGGCAGCCAGTAGTTGCCTTGCCAACACGCAACACCTGGCCAGCGCGTACGCGGATGGGTTGCCAATACGCGATGGGGCTGTGATCCAGGCTGGCAGGTGCGGGGGCGCCGGTCAGGGCGATGATGCTGTCGCAGTGAAAGCGCAGCTCAGGCCCCACCAGGGTAAATTCCATCCCGGCAGCCTCCGGATGGTTGCCGACAATACGGTTGGCCACACGAAAGGCGTAATCATCCATGGGGCCTGACGGCGGCACACCGATGTGCCAGTAGCCCATGCGTCCTGGGTAGTCCTGCACCGTGCTGTAGGTGCCGGGTTTGATGACTTCAATGGCGGCAGCCTGCCAGGTAAAGCGCCCCAGCATGCCGGTGGAGACATCGCCCGCAGCAAAAAACGAGCTGGCCAGGATATGCCGCAGATAGTCCAGATTGGTGGCAATGCCGGCCAAGGCCGTGCTGGCCAGCGCCTGCTGCATGCGAGCAATGGCATCCGCGCGATCAGTGCCATGCACAATGAGTTTCGCCAGCATGGGATCATAGTGGGCAGACACCTGCGTGCCGGTTTCCACCCAGCTATCAACCCGTACCTGCTCCGGAAACGAGACCATGGTGAGTTCGCCGGGTGATGGCTGAAAATCCCGCAGCGGATCTTCGGCGTACAAACGCACTTCGATGGCCGCACCCTGGCAAGGGTAGTGCTGGTTCAAGGCGGGCACTTCACCAGCGGCCAGTTGCAGCATCCAGGCCACCAGATCCACACCGGTGACAGCCTCGGTAATGGGATGCTCCACTTGTAGCCGGGTGTTTACTTCCAGGAAATAGAATTCATCCCGGATCGGATCATAGATAAATTCCACAGTACCGGCGCTGCGATAGTTCACCGCTTGTCCGAGCTTCACGGCGGCTTGCAGTAATGCCTGCCGCGTCCTGTCCGGTAGATTGGGCGCTGGCGTTTCTTCTACCACCTTCTGGTTACGACGCTGCAGTGAGCAGTCGCGCTCTCCCAGGGCAATCACCTGGCCATTGCCGTCACCAAAAATTTGCACTTCGATATGACGGGCATGGGTGATATAGCGCTCCAGGAAGATGCCGCTGTCGTTGAAGAAGTTTTTGCCCATCCGTTGCACGGATTCGAAAGCTTGGGTCAGGGCGGTCGCATCATCGCAGCGGGTAAGGCCAATGCCGCCCCCGCCTGCCGTGCTCTTGAGCATGATGGGATAGCCGATCTCCGCAGCAGCAATGCAGGCGCTGGCCGCATCCGCGAGCAACCCGGTGCCCGGTGTTAAGGGTACGCCGGCAGCGGCGGCGATTTCTCGCGCCCGATGTTTCAGACCGAAGGCTTCGATCTGTGCTGGCGTAGGCCCTACAAAGGCAATGCCCGCGGCTTCACAGGCGCTGGCGAAGGCCGTGTTCTCCGAGAGAAAGCCGTAACCCGGAATCACCGCATCGACCTGTTCGGCCTTGGCGATCTCAAGAATCAAATCAGCGCGCAAATAGCTTTCCGCCGCGCTTTGCCCACCCAAGGCTATGGCCTTGTCGGCCACACGTACATGCAGGCTGTCGGCATCAGGTTCGGAATAGATGGCAAGGGTTTCGATGCCCATGGCACGTGCAGTGCGGGCAATGCGCACGGCAATTTCACCGCGATTGGCGATCAGCAATTTTTTCATGTTTGCAGCTGACATGGTCATATCCTTGCTTTTATCCGGGTGTCGTTCCCGGCGTGACTCCTGGCTTAAGATTCCGCCGCCATGGCGGCGCGATAGGCGCGCCAACCGCCGTAATGGGTAATGTCGGTGGCGTTGTGCAAGGCGGCGGGTTCACAAATAAACCCGTTAACCTGGCTGCCGTCCGCCAGTAGCAGGGTGCCAATGCCCAGTGGTGCTGGAATGCCTGCCATGAACCCGGCAAAGGCTGACGCGGGCATATCCCAGAGCTCCAGCGCGATAGCGGCGCCTTCAGTTGCGTTGGTGCGCACCAGGCCTGGTTTTGGCGGCTGAGTGCCCGCCAGGGCATAGAGGCGATAGCAAGGTGCGGTCTCGGTGCGAGCGCAGAACTGTGCGCCACGGCTGCTGAGTTCGTGATGCAGCGGCATGCCCTTCAGATGTGCGCCCACCACGGCAATGCGAAACATACCGGGGGCTGGTGGCTCGCGTTGCTTGTCCGGTGGCCTGTTATCGGTGACGCTGGGTAGCGGCTTGTTGGTTGCGCCCAGTGGCAGTTGCTGTTGCGCTTGCCAGGACACGCCCAGGGCCAGCAAAGCCGGTTCATGCCATGCCGGGGCGATGAAGGTAATGCCGAACGGTAGACCGTCTTCGCGCCAAAGCCCGGGGACGGCCAGGGCGCTTAGATCTGCCAGATTGACGAAATTGGTGTAGGTGCCGAGTTTGCTGTTGGCTGCAACCGGATCTGCCAGCACCGCATCAATTCGCGGAAACGTGGGCGCAGTGGGCACCACCAACGCATCCAGTTCAGTGAACAGCTGCTGTACCTGGCGCAGCAGGGCCTGGCGTTGGTATTCCGCTTGAAAGCAGTCCAGTGCGGATTTATCCGCACCTTGCTGCACGATGCTGGCCACGACAGGGTGTACCGCTTCAGGCTGCTGCTGCAAAAACGGAGTCAGCGCGGCCAGACGTTCGGCGACCCAGGGGCCGTCGTAGAGCAACGCTGCCAACTCATAGAAAGGTGTGAAGTCCACCGGCAACAACTGCGCACCTGCTGCTTGCAGTGCCTCCAGGTTACGTGCGAATGCGGCTTCACCTTCGCGATCACCATGCCAACGCGGATTGTCGGGATAACCCAGGCGTGGCGTGGTGCCGAAGCTTTGCCCCAGGCTGCCGGGTGGACGGCTGTAACTGTCCACAGGATCAAAGCCCTGGCAGAGTTGCCAGAGCTGTTCCGCGTCAGCGCAGGTGAGGGTGAACAAAGACACGCAGTCGAGGGAGCGGCAGGCCGGTACCACGCCAGCGCAACTCAGCGCGCCGCGTGTTGGTTTTAAACCCACAATATTGTTGAGTCCTGCCGGTACGCGGCCGGAACCTGCGGTATCTGTGCCCAGGCTGAACGGCACCCAGCCCTTTGCCACCACCACCGCGGACCCCGAGCTGGAGCCACCACTGATAAGTGCCGGATCAAAACAATTGGGAACCGCACCATAGGGTGAGCGCACACCCACCAGACCGGTGGCGAACTGATCGAGATTGGTTTTGCCCAGCACAACGGCGCCGGCTGCGCGCAGCTTGGCGACCACACTGGCATCTTGGGTGGGCGTGTAGGCAAAAGCCGGGCAGGCAGCCGTGGTGGGCAGACCCGCCACGTCGATATTGTCTTTTACCGCAAAGGGCACGCCATATAGCGGGAGTTTGTCCCGAGCGCCACCCTGTTGCTGCAACAGTACCGCCAGATTCTCCAGCTGCGCTTCCAGTTCGGCAGCGCTGCACAGATGAATCCAGGCGGGATCCCCATCAGCGATGGCTGCTAGCAAAGCGTGTAGCAGGGATGCTGGCGCTGTGCCAGCTTGCATGGCTTGTTGCCATTGAGAAAGGGTCCAACCCAGGGTGCTTGGCATCTGAATCCTTGTGCGTGCGCCAGGAATTTCTGCATTGGCAATGCACGGGGTCAGAGCACAAGGCGTGCCAGCTTTTTCAATACGCGATGCTCAGGCCTAAGTCACTGAAGCTGGTTGGGTTTTCGTGGTGATCTGGCGATTGCGGATACGATTGCCGGCGAGCGCGCGGAAAAACTGTGCACGATCGCGCACCAAGCTGGCGCTATCGGCGTGATTACGGGCGATGCTGGTGCGAAGTTACAGTTGCAGGCTATTGGAAACGCACCACACGGGTGACATTGGGTGTTTCCACAGCGCGGCCATTTTCCACCCGAGGAATGAAAACCCAGTTGGCAATGGATTCGGTGGCAGCTACGCCCAGGCCCAGATTGGCGGGGATTTCTTCGATAACATGGATATTTTCCGGTAATCCATAGGGGGTAAGGGTGAATCGCACCAGCACCCGCGCTTGGGCCAGGCCCTCATCACCCAGACTGCGTGCTTGCCGGGGAATCCGCACCGGGGTTCTCAGCACAGGTTCCTGGTCGCTCAGGGGTTGGGCCGCCAGACCTGCCAGCCGCGCCAGCTCGATCAGATAGGGCTGCATGGCTTCCTGCTCGCCGGCACGGTAGTACAGGCTCACCAGCGACTTGTTGGTGCGTTCCCGCAAACGCCAGGGGTCATCGCTGATATCCTGCAATCGCCCATGCGCCGCCCGCAGGTGATGCATGGCTTTGCTGGTGTCGCTGGTAAGGGTGGCTATCTGCCACTCCCAGTAGATGCGGTGGTAACTGGGTGCATCCGCCGGCAACGCGTTCAATCGGGATTCCGCGTGGCGACTGGGGCTGGTGTCCATCAGGTCCCAGCTGTTATCAGGACGTCGTATCATGATCCAGTCACCGCCTTGGGTGGGATCATCGGCAAGA
>JBJHDG010000149.1:0-6403 GCA_050486425.1 Pseudomonadales bacterium
AACTGGAAGAGCCCATCGTGCCTTACCTGGAATCCGGCGTGGTCTCCCGCGCGTTGGCGCGAGTGCCCGCCTTCGGCGGCAACAATCCTTCCTCCGGTGTGTTTTTTATCACCATGGCGCCCTGGCGCGAGCGCACCCTGGACACCGAAGTTGTCATGGCAGAATTGCTGCAGGAGTGGAACAAAGTGCCTGGTGTGCGTGTGGTGACTTTCATGCGCCCAGGTTTGTCCCGCAGCAGCGGCGGCCCACCGGTACAATTTGTGTTGGGTGGCAGCACCTATGAGGAATTGGCCCAGTGGCGCGATCTGATTATCGAACGCGCTGAAGCCTATCCTGGCCTGATGCGCCTGGATTCAGATCTGAAAGAAACCCAACCGCAAATGATCGTGCATATTGATCGCAACCGCGCTGCGGCACTGGGTGTGTCGGTGCAAACCGTGGGCCGCACCCTGGCCGCCATGATGAGCGAACGCCGTGTCACCACTTTTGTGGATGGTGGCCAGGAATACGATGTGGTGCTGCAAGCACGGGAAGATCAGCGCGCATCACCGGAAGATCTCACCAATATCTATGTGCGTTCGGAAACCAGCGGCGCGCTGATCCCGTTGTCGAATCTGATCCGGGTGGAGTCCATTGCCAGCCCCGGTGCATTGAATCGCTACAACCGACTCCGTGCTGTCACCATCTCTGCCATGGTAACGCCAGGCTACTCTCTGGGTGAGGTGCTGGATTTTCTGGAAACCACCGCCCGGGAAACCCTACCCTCCCATGCCCAGATCGACTATCGCGGCCAATCCCTGGATTACAAGGAAGCCAGCGGCAGTCTGTACTTCACCTTTGGCCTGGCGCTGCTGATCGTATTCCTGGTGCTCTCCGCGCAATTCGAAAACTTCAAGCAGGCGCTGGTGATTCTCACCACGGTGCCATTGGCCGTGGCGGGCGCGCTGGCGGGGCTATACCTCACGGGCAAGACACTGAACATCTATTCCCAGATCGGCATCATCATGCTGATTGGGATCGCGGCAAAAAATGGTGTGCTAATTGTGGAATTCATCAATCAGCGCCGGGATGCGGGACTGGAGTTTGGCGCGGCTATTCTGGATGCCGCCCGTATCCGCTTCCGCCCCGTGGTGATGACTGCGTTGTCCACCATGATGGGCTCCATTCCGCTGATTATGGCGACAGGGGCCGGTTCGCAAAGCCGGACTACCCTGGGCGTGGTGGTATTCTCCGGCGTGGTGTTTGCCACCTTGCTGACGCTGCTCTTGATCCCGGCGGTGTATCAGCTGCTGGCCAGTCGTTCCAGTTCGCCCAATGCCGTGGCCCAGCAACTGGAAGCCTTGCAGGGCGGTGGTTTCAGCGCCCGCTGAGCTTGTGGAAGTTGGCCAGACGCCGGACCTCCAACGTGCCGGCGTCAATGGCCGCCTGCACGGCGCAGTCGGGCTCACCGATATGAGCGCAATCGCGAAACCTGCAGCGGGCCGCCAGGGCCTCGATATCGGCAAAACTTTCTGTCACCTGCTCATCACCCGGTAACTGCAGCTCACGAATACCTGGCGTATCCAGCACCAAGCCACCCTCAGGCAGCAAATGCAGTGAGCGATAGGAAGTGGTGTGGCGACCCTTGTCCATGGCACCGGTGGCCGCCGTTTTCTGTCGCGCCAACCCAGACAGGCTGTTTACCAATGTCGACTTGCCGACGCCGGATGAACCCACCAACGCCACGGTTTCCCCAGTGCGACACCAGTTTTTCAATGGCGCCACCTGGTCCAGGTTTTTCGCATTCAGCGCCAATACCTGGTAAGGGCCTAACCCCTGTGCGGCCCGAACATAACGACCGGCATCTGTGGTGATATCCGCTTTGGTAAGCACAATCACCGGCTCGATGGCCGACTGCCGCGCCAGCAGCAGGTAACGCTCCAGGCGTGACAAGTTGAATTCCTCATTGCAGGCGCTGACGATGAACAAGGTATCTATGTTCGCGGCCAACACCTGCAAGTCCTGTCTGGGCCCCGCGGCCATGCGAATCAACGCGCTGCGTCGCGGCAGCAACTGCACCAATTTTTGCTGCCGCGGCTGGATCAGCGCCCAATCACCTACCGCAGGGCGCTGCTCAGGCGGTAGCCGAAACCACTTGCCGGGAATGGGCAGATGAAAATTCTGCACGCCATCGGTGAGCGCCAGATGACGGCGCTGCACCTCGATGATGCGCACGGGTAGGAGTTCCTCTGAACGCGGCTGCGCCTGCCAGTGCTGGGCAAAGTCGGGGCCGAATCCCCAGGCTGCCAGCGCTTGACGCTGCGTGGCGCTAAGACTGTCGGCCATACCCGGTGGCAGTGGCACGATGGTTGGTGACAAACCAAAAGCGGCGAATACGATCCCCCAGCCATCGGTACAGCAGCAAGCCGCTGCAGATGCCAATCACATCCACCAGCAGGTCTTTCAGCTCAGCGGCTCGGGTGGGTAGCAACGCCTGAATCAGTTCAAGGGCAATCCCATACAGCAACAGCCAAAGCAAGGGACGCCAAGCTTGGCGCAGGTTGTCACCCACCTGGGGAAAATAGGCGGCACAAAGCGCCAGGCTAAGTACGAAAAAAGCCAGGCCATGCGTGGCCAGATCGCTGACATCTATCTCCGGCAGCGTATCCACCGGCGCCAATGCCATGTAGGTAGCGAACGCCCACAGCGCCCAGAAGGAAAGCACCAGCAACTGTGCCGGCCAAGGCAATCCCAGCCAGCGGGCTACTTGCTGCAGCATACCTGCCGGGCAATCCACAGCTTCATCGCCGACTGTGCTCGTGTACGTAGTCCACCAGAAACTTCACATTATCCACGGGTGTCTCCGGGATGATGCCGTGACCCAGATTGAAGATATGACCAGGCTGGCCCGCAGCTTCATCCAGCACCAGTTGCGCCTGGCGCGCCACTGTGGCCCGGTCAGCGCAGAGTACGATGGGGTCCAGATTGCCCTGCACGGCCGTACAGCCCAGCTGATCCCAGGTTTGACGCAGTGGCGTGCGCCAATCCAGGGCCATGACATCAGCGCCTGCTGCATGCATCTCCGTCATCAGATGGCTGTTGCCGGTGCCGAAATAAATAATGGGCACTCGGCCTTTGACGGCATCAATCAGGGCCTTGCTGTAGGGCGCCACGTATTCACGGTAATCCGCCACCGACAGACAACCAATCCAGCTATCGAAAAGCTGCACCGCATGCACACCACTATCAATTTGCAGCCGCACGTAGTCCGTCACATGGGTCACCAGTTTTTGCATCAGGGCGGCCCAGAGCATCGGTGCCTGATACATCATCTTTTTCACATACACATAGTTACGTGAGCCCTTGCCTTCAATGGCATAGGACGCCAAGGTGAAAGGCGCACCCGCAAATCCGATCAGCGCCTTGTCCTTGGGCAAGCCGGCCAGAATGTTACGTACTGTGCCCTGGATATAGCCGGTGCCTTCCTCCGCCGGCACCACCCGCAGCGCAGCCACATCTGCCTCGGTGCGTACCGGGTTGTCAAAAACCGGTCCTTCACCTGCCAGGTAATCCAGGCGCAGCCCCATGGGTTCCAGTACTGGCAGCAGATCCGCAAACATAATGGCGGCATCCACACCCAAAATGCGCTGCGCATCCAGGGTGGCCTGGGCCGACAGCTCCGGGTGTTTGAAGAAATCCAGGCTGGGCGTGTTGCCCTTAACCTGGTGATACTCCGGCATGTACCGACCGGCCTGGCGGTTGAGCCAAATGGGCGTATAGGGCGTAGGCTGGCCTCGGCAGGCACGAACAAAGAGGGGATCCTGATCGGCATCGGCCGCAGCAACTGCATCAGACATGGTTATGGCAACTCAAGAATAGGCCCGCCGCACATTAGCAGACCACCTGTTGGGGTCAACTCGATTCAGCAATCGGCAATGCTGATCTTGGCTCGCAGGGGGGGCTCGCAGGGGGGCTGGCTGAGGGGTAAGCAGCCGACGCGCAGGGTTTCGACCCAGCCCTGCACCTGCACCTGCTGGACCCGCAGCGCAGCCGGCAGCTGCCCCTGGCTGGCCAGCAGGGTTTGGCTGGCGGCATCGAGACAGAGTTCACCCGCTGCCGCCAACTGCTGCAGACGGCTGGCCAGATTCACCGCCGGCCCCAGCAGGCAGTAATCCCGACGTTGCGCGCTACCAAAGTCGCCCAGCGTGCAAAACCCCGCCGCCATGCCGGCACGAATTTGCAGATCCGCCTCCAAGCCCTGGTGCTGCAACTGCACATCGAGTTGCGCCAGGGCCGGCGCCAACGCCTGCAGACAAGCCAAGGCCCGGGTCGCGTCCTGCCCACGCCCTTGGCTATAGGGCTCCCCAAACACCAGCAGTACGCCATCGCCAAGAAACTTGTCGATGCTGCCTTGATAGCGGCTCACCAGGCTGGCGGTGAGCGCCAGATAGCCATCCAGCACCTGGGCCAGGGCTTCCGGGGCCAGGCGCAGGCTCAAACTCGCAAAGCCCTGCAGGTCCACAAAGCAAACGCAGAGCCAGCGCCGCTGCAGCGCCGGCAATCCCCGCTGCTGGCCGGTGAGCTGCGCCACCAAGCCGCTGGGCAGATACAAGCCCAGGCGCTGGCTGATCTCCGCCAAATGTAGCGCCTGTTGGCGCAGTGCCAGCCTGGATGCTTGCAAACGGGTCGCCTGCAGGCCACTGAGCAGACTCAGCGGCAGCAACCAAAGTAACAGCGCAGCGCTCACCAGCGGCCAGGTCAGCGCAGTCGGTGGGGGCGCCCACACCAGCAACCAGGCGCCCGCCTGCCCCAGCAGCACACCGACAACCAGCAACGCCAAGGCAGACCAACGGAATCCCTGCAGCACCAGCAGCGCAGCCAGCAAAAGGCTGGTGCCAGCAAGCGCCAAGGGCCAAGGCAGCAGCAGGCCGAGCAAAATGGGCGTGAGCAGCAGCTCCAGGGTATAGGGGAGGGCAGGTTCGGGCCTGGGGGAGATTACGGGTGAGATCCGCGCACAACACCAAGCCCAGCCCAGCAATCCAGCGGCGCCCAGATAGCCCAGCCAACTACCCCGCCACAGGCCCAGCAGCAGCAAGGCATGCCAGCCATAGGCCAGGTACCTGAGCCAGCAGACCCAGTGTTGCAGTGATCTGGGCGGAGCTACATTGGGCGGAGCTACATTGGAGGGAGCTGTATCGGGCGAGGCTGTATCGAAAGTCTCCATGACGGCCAGCCTGATCTGGAATCAGGCCGGCCACCATGTGCAATCACTCAACCCGCTGTGCGCATCAGATGCTGGTGAGGTTGGGATCCAGATCCTCGTCGTAATCCACGCCCGCAAAACCAAAGCCGAAGATTTTCAGAAAGTCACTGCGAAAGCCCTGGATATCCGCCAGTTCAGCCAGATTATCCGAGCTGATCAGCGGCCAGCGGCGTTTGACTTCAGTCTGGATATCATCGCGTAGCTCCCAGTCATCCATACGGATACGGCCCGCTTCGTCCAGGCGCAACGCCGCCTGGGTATAGAGCTGGGTGCGGAACAGCCGGTCGATCTGGTGAATGCAGTCTTCATGCACGCCTTCGGCTTTCATCACATGCAGCAGCAAGGTCATGTACAAGGGCACCACCGGGATGGCGCTGCTGGCCTGGGTCACCACGGCTTTCAGCGCCACCACCCGCGCCTCCCCGGACAGCGACTGCAAGCGTTGGGTGATCGCACCTGCAGCCCGATCCAGATCTTCCTTGGCCTTACCCAGGGTGGCGTGCCAATAAATCGGCCAGGTAATCTCGCTGCCCAGGTAGGTATAGGAAACCGTGCGGAAACCCGGCGCCAAGACACCCGCGGCAGACAAGGCATCAATCCAGAATTCCCAATCCTCACCGCCCATCACAGCAACGGTGCCCGCGGTTTCTTCGTCGTTGGCAGGCTCAAGGTCAATTTCATAGACCTCACCCTTGTCCGTGTTCAGGGTTTTCACATGGTAGGTGTCACCCAGGGGCTTGATGTGAGAGCGATGCAGCACGCCGGTTTTTGGATGCTTGCGCACCGGGGCTGCCAGGCTGTACACCAGCAAATCAATCTGGCCCATGTCCGCCTTGATGGCATCGATCACTTGCTGTTTGAGTTCATCAGAGAAGGCATCGCCATCGATGGTTTTGGTGTAGAGGCCAGCATCCCGGGCGCGATTCTCGAACGCATGGTTGTTGTACCAACCCGCAGTGCCGGTTTTGTTATCGCTGGGCGCCTTTTCAAAGGACACACCCAAGGTGGCTGCGCCGTAACCAAAGGCCGCCACAATGCGTGACGCCAAGCCATAGCCACCAGAGGCGCCCAGGATCAAGACATTCTTCGGTTGCTGCGCCGCGGCCACCGGCTGCTGCTGGTTTTGGGCGCGCACATAATCGATCTGCTGATCCACATGGG
>JBJHDG010000150.1:0-6360 GCA_050486425.1 Pseudomonadales bacterium
AGTCTGCGCTATCTATCGCCCGAACAGACCGGGCGGATGAACCGCGCCATCGACTACCGCACCGACTTCTACTCCCTGGGCGCCACCCTTTATGAGCTGTTTACCGGCAGCCCCTTGTTTGCCGCCAAGGACGCCCTGGAATGGTTGCATGCCCATATCGCCCTGCAACCCGTCGCCGCCTGCAAGCGCAACCCGGATGTACCGGAGGCCGTTTCCAACATCTTGATGAAACTGCTGGAGAAGAACGCCGAGAATCGCTACCAAAGCGCCGAGGGGCTGCTGGCAGACCTGGAGCAGTGCCTGACTGAGCTGGAAGCCACCGGCAGCATCCAGCCCTTTGCGCTGGGCCAGCATGACAAACAGGATCAGCTGCACCTGCAGCAACGCCTGTATGGCCGGGAAGCCCAACTGGATCGCCTGCTGACCATCTTTGATCGTGTCAGCCAAGGAGCGGCGGAACTGGTGTTGGTGGCCGGCTATTCCGGCATAGGCAAAACCTGCCTGGTAAAGGAACTGTACAAGCCCATCACCAGCCAGCGCGGCTTTTTCATCAGCGGCAAATTCGATCAACTACATCGCGCCCAGCCCTACAGCGCCTTGATTCATGCCTTGCAGGGCCTGCTGCGACAACTACTCACGCTCCCCGAAGAGCAACTCACCAGTTGGCGTGAGCTGCTGCACCAGCAACTGGGCGAGAATCTGCCGCTGATTGCCAGCCAGCTCAGCGGCCTGGATCTGGAGCTGATTACCGGCCCGCTTTCCAGTCAGCGCCTGGAAGCCAGTGCTGACGCAGAACGCCATATGCGGCGGGTGCTCGCCAGTTTCATCCGTCTGTTCGCCAGTGCCGAGCACCCTCTGGTGATCTTTATCGATGATTTGCAGTGGGCAGACTCGGCCACACTGCATCTACTGGGCAGTCTGCTGGACCCACGCCATAGCAACCATCTGATGGTGATTGGCGCCTACCGTGACAACGAAGTCACGCCAGGCCATGCCTTACTCACGCATCTACAGCGGATTCGCGAGACCGGTGTTGCCGTGGAAACGCTGCAACTGCAACCACTGCAGCTGCCGGATGTGGCGGCCATGGTGGCGGACGCGCTAAGTACAGAACCCACGAAAGTCTGGTCGTTGGCCGAGTTGGTGTACGCCAAGGCGGCCGGTAATCCATTTTTCACTGAGGAATTCCTAAAGCATCTGCACAGCCAGAAACTACTGCAGCATGACGGCAATCAGTGGCAGTTCGACCTGGAAGGTATTCGTGGCGCTCAGATCACCGACAATGTGGTGGATCTGATGCAAACCAAACTGCAACGTCTGCCGCTGGATACCCAGACGCTGCTGCAACTGGCCGCCTGTATCGGCAATAAGTTTGCGCTGCAAACCTTGCTCTTGGTAGCGGAGCGGCCGGCCGCCGAAGTGACCGATGCGCTGCGCGATGCCATCACCCAAGGTTTGATCGCACCCTTGGGTGATGCCTATCAGCTGTTGCAGGCACACCGCCTGCCGCTGGAGAGTCTGACGCTGAGCTTGGCCTTTGCCCATGACCGTATTCAGCAGGCTGCCTATCAGACCCTGAACGAAGCCGAGCGCCAAGCCAACCACGCTCGCATCGGCCAGTTGCTGCTGGCACAGAACGCTGACTTGAAAACGCTCATGCCAGCGCTGTGTTTTCAGATCAGTGACCATCTGAACCGGGCTCAGGATCTACTGCGTGATCGCAACACCCTGACGCAACTGTGCCGATTGAATCTGACCGCTGGCCGATTTGCCTTGGATGCGGCCGCCTTCCAGGTCGCCGATGATTACATGCAGAAGGCGCTGCGGCTATCGGCGCAGCTGGATCCGGAGCAGGATCGAGATTTGCTATTGGTACTGTCTGCGGAAGCTGCGAAGGCGGCGCTGTTGGTGGGAGACACAGACAGATGCGATGCCTTAACTGCCCAGGTGCTGCCACTTGCCCGGAATATTCTAGAAAGAACACCATTGCATGTGGTGCAACTGCGCTCAATGGTTCAACAAGGTAAGCTGAAGGAGGCGCTGAATCTAGGTAAACCCCTGCTCAACAAACTGGGTGGACGGTTTCCACGCCGCACTAAAGCCAGGCACATCATGCTGGGCTACTGGCGGATCCGCTGGCGTCTGCGTCGCTATGATCTGCAACGCCTGCTGAGCTTGCCGGAGATGACCGATCCGCTGGCCACCGCCTCCGCGCGCATATCCGATGAACTCAGCAGCGCTGCGCCCATGGGGGAACCCATGTTTCTGGTGCTGCTGGCTTATCGTGGAGTACGTCATATCCTGGAAGACGGCGTCGGTGATCGCACAACACTGGGACTCGCCGGCATGGCTGCACTGATGTACCGCTTTGGTGACTACGAGCAAGGCGCTGTGCTGGCCCAAGCCAGCCGCGTCTATCTGGAGCGTTACCCGTCCATGACCATGCAAGCCCGGGTAGCCGCCATAGAAATAGCCTTTATACATCCCCTCAAGGTACCGTTTCGGGACATTATCAAGTACGCGGAGGAACAGGCCGAGCTGGCGTCAAATGTCGGCCGCTTTGATGACGCCAATCAGCTGCTCACTTACAAGGCCAACTATGGACTCACCTGTGGGCTGCCTTTGCCAACCCTGATGGAAGATTTCAGCCACTCACGCCAGACCTTGCTGGAAGTGAATCAACGCGAGGGCGCTGTATTTATTGCGCTGCTGCTTCAGTACATCACCAACCTGAGCACAGAGTCAGCACGGCCTGAAAAGCTGATCGGGGAGCTGTACAACATAGACCTGGAGCTACCGAAGTACATGGCTCAGGGTGAAGGTGGTGCCCGCATCGCAGCCTGGGCCATGATATTGCAGTCGCAGCTGAGCTATCACTTCGGCCACTACGCCTCAGCGGCTGCCGAAATGAATTACATGCGCCCTCACTTTCGCATCGTAGATGGCCTGTTCGACGGTGCCATCATGCGCTTTTACGACAGCCTTGTGCGGCTGGCAGCCTACGACGGTGCCAAACCAGCACTGCGACAGAAATACCTGCGTCAGATAAAAAGGAATCTGCCACGGCTGCGGCCCTGGACGCGATTTCTGGACGGCAATTTTGGCGCTAAAGTCAAGCTTATCGAGGCGGAGCTGGCCCGGGTGGAACAAGATCAGCTCAAGGCCCAAGCCCTATACGATGAAGCCGTCGAACTGGCTCGCATCCATGCCAACCTCAGCGATGAAGCCCTGGCACTGGAGCGGGCCGGCCACATGTATCTGCAGTTTGGCCGCAAAACCGCAGCGGAGGCCTATCTGCGCAAGGCCAGAGCCATCTACCAGCGCTGGGGCGCCCTGGCCAAAGTGCGCTTCCTGGAAGTTCAGTACGCGGATGTGCTTGAAAGCACCAGCCTGAGCCGAGATGGCTCCTTAACCAGATCCATCACCACCAGCGGCAGCACCACCAACAGTAGTCAGCGGCTACTGAATGAAGTGGATATGAGCACCCTGATGCGGGCTTTGAAAGCCATCGCCCAGGAACAAGTACACAGCCGCATGATCCGCATGATCATTGACACGGCCATGACCTTCGCCGGCGCCCAGAAAGGACTGCTGGTACTGCGAGATATCCGCAACCGTTTCTGCATCGAGGCTGAGGCCAGTGTAGACACCGAGCAATCACGGATTCTGCAATCCATTCCGGTTGCCCGTGGCATCGAGGCGCCCAGCACACTGATCAATCTGATTGCCCGTACGAGCACGGCCGTGGTACTGGATGATGCCAGTTCACCCAGCAGCGAAGTACCTGGCCTGGATCAGGATCCATATATCAAACATCATCAAGTGAAATCTGTACTCTGCCTGCCCATCATTACCGGCATTGGTGAGACCCAGGAACTGTTGGGCATGCTGTACCTGGAAAACAACCGTACCCTGGGTGGATTTACCGACAGGCATTTCAGCATGCTGGAAATCATTGCCATCGGCGCAGCGGGCCGCCTGGAGCTCTCCCGCAAAGCTGCGGTGGACAGCCTTACTCAGCTCTACAACCGCGGTTATTTCCAGAACATGTTGCGCCAGGAGGTGGCTGCCGCCCAGCGTTCACAGCGCCCTCTCTGCCTATTGCTGGCCGATATTGATCGCTTCAAGGAATTCAATGATACCTGGGGACACCAGCTGGGCGACGAGGTGCTGCGCATGGTGGCCAATACCTTAAAGCAGGCCTGTCGTGAAGCCGATGTGGTGGCCCGCTATGGCGGCGAGGAGCTGGCCGTGATTCTGCCAGAAACAGATATCACGCAAGCAATGCTGGTTGCCGAGCGCATTCGGGCCCAGGTGGCAGCATTGGAAGTTATGCACCAGGACAAACCGTTGCAGGTCACCATCAGCATTGGTGTCAGTCAGCTGCAGCTCGGCCAAACGGACGCGGCCCTGGTGACGCAAACCGATGAGGCCCTCTACGATGCCAAACACGGTGGTCGTGACCAAGTGCGCCAGCGTTAGCCTGCAGCATCCACAGCGACTTCACCAACTGAAGCTTGCCGCCTGCGCCGTCAACTCGGCGGCATCCTCTGCCAGCAACCACCCTGCCGCCTGCAGTGCGCCTAATTCCAGCGCCAGCTGTGCGCGGAAGATCTCCTGGGTGCCATACAGCTCATACAGGCGGATGGCATCAAACGCTTGTTGATAACCCACCAATGTGCAGTCCAGCGCGCCGGCATGAGCGTCCTCCGCATTCTGATTGAGTGCGGAAAAACGTGCGAACGGCACATTGAGCAGCGGATGCCGCACGCCGCCCACCACATTGCCGGTTTCATCCAAATAGGGTTGCCCGTTGGGTTGCAGTTGCAAGCGTTCCGCCTGCGGCGGCGCGGCATGGCCCTGCGCCCAATTCACCAGCAATGCCATTAATGCGGCATAGGTCTGCCGCATGGGCAATCGGCTTAGCGGCTGCTCCACACAGTGAGCAAACGCCGGATCCTCCAGCGCTCGCTCACTGGTATCCAGATGCGGCGCGCCGGCCAGTTCGTAGAGGCGATACTTGGCAGCGTCCGGCCGACGATGGCTGGGCGGCATGCGCCCTAAAGGCGCCCGCACGGCACGCAGCACTTCATTCTCGTTGAAGATGTCCAGTACCGGCAGCGGCAAGTCCGGCAGTGGTTGCGGCGCCTCCCGCAGTGCCGGGCCGGCCAGCAGCACGGCATCCAATGCGCCCAGATCCGGTGTCGCCCGCAGCCAGTTTCTGACTCTGTCGGCATCAGCGCCATAAGCCGTCAGCAGCAACGTCTGGGCAGGTGCGGGTAAGGGATTGGCGCCCGAGCGATGCTGCAACAATGCCAACGCCTGGTGCAGGATCGGGGCATTGATGGGGTCTGGCGGCAGCCATAGCGCATCGTAGCGGCCACGTCCCGCATGCTGCAGCATGCTCAGCGCATCATCACCTGGCGTGCCAATCAGTGCCCAGGCATGGCCACTGCGCAACAGATACTCCCGGGTCAATTGCCAGACACCCGAATGACTGAGCTCCGTCACCAATACACCGCTGAAGTCTGCCGCCTCTTGTGGCGCGATCAATACCAGGCGGGCCTGGTAGGGCTTCCCTGCGTGAGTGCCGGCGAGGAGGAACTCGCGCAACTGATAATGATGCCGTGCCAGCTCTACCTGCAGATTTTGACCAGGGGCAGATAGATAGATAGTACCCTCAGGCATGGCTGTCAGGCTGGGCAATGTCGAGCGATCGCACCCCGCAGCTAACAAAACCAACAGCGTGCAGATAAAAGGTAGAAGCGATTTCTCAAAACAACGCATCGATGCGCCTTTCCGGTCGCCAGATTGCTACCGACCATAGGCCAGGGACATTCCAAACTCAACCCTGGGCGCTTTCGGCAACCAATTTGTCCAGCGCGGCATTGATACTGCCCAAAGGCAATACTCGCTCAGCGGCACCCAATGCCACTGCTTCTCCCGGCATACCCCAAACCACACTGGTGGCTTCGTCCTGGGCAATGGTGGGGCAGCCTGCCTGCAGCATCTCCAACAGGCCCTGCGCACCATCCCGCCCCATACCGGTCAACAGCACGCCGATGGCATTGCGACCCGCCTGCTGCGCCACGGAGCGAAACAACACATCCACAGAGGGTTTATGTCGATTCACTGGCGGGCCGTCATCCAGGCGGCAGACATAACGGGCGCCATCACGCACCAACAACAGGTGCTGGTCGCCCGGCGCTATATAGACATGTCCCGGCAGTACCTGCTGACCATCCTGGGCCTCAAATACGTGCATCTGACAGCATTCATTCATGCGCCGGGCGAAGGGGGCGCTGAACGCCTTGGGAATATGCTGCGTCACCAATATACCGGGCGCATCGGGTGGCATAC
>JBJHDG010000151.1:0-6326 GCA_050486425.1 Pseudomonadales bacterium
GGTCAATGCCGTGATCACCAACCTCACCGACTACGGCTGCTTTGCCGAAATCGAAGAGGGCGTGGAAGGTCTGGTACATGTTTCGGAAATGGATTGGACCAACAAGAACATTCATCCGTCGAAAGTGGTTTCCATTGGCGACCAGGTGGAAGTCATGGTGTTGGATATCGACGAAGACCGGCGCCGCATCTCCCTGGGCATCAAGCAATGCCGACCCAATCCCTGGGAAGAGTTCGGTCTGCACTTTGCCAAGGGTGACCGTATCCGTGGCAACATCAAGTCCATCACCGACTTCGGTATCTTCATTGGTCTGGATGGCGGCATCGACGGTCTGGTGCACATGTCTGATATTTCCTGGAACGAGGCTGGCGAAAGTGCCGTGCGGCGTTACAGCAAGGGTGAGGAAGTGGAGACGGTGGTGCTGTCCATTGATCCCGAGCGTGAGCGCATCTCCCTGGGTATCAAACAGCTGGATCAGGATCCTTTCGCTGACTACACCGCCGTCAACGACCGCGGCAGCATTGTGACCGGTGTTGTGGAGTCGGTGGATGCCAAGGAAGCCGTGGTGAAGCTGGCAGAAGAAGTGACCGGTGTGTTGAAAGCCAGTGAATTGAGCCAGGACCGGGTGGAAGATGCCCGTAACGTGCTCAAGGAAGGCGAGGAAGTTGAGGTCAAGATCATCAGCGTGGATCGCAAGAACCGTAGCATCGGCCTGTCCATCAAAGCCAAGGACAAGGATGATGAGCGGGCAGCGGTGAAGGAGCATCAGCGGCAGGAGTCTGACCGCCCGGCCCCCACCACCCTGGGTGACCTGATCAAGCAGCAGATGGATCAGTAATCGCATCCGCTGGCAGGACCAAGCCCCTGGCGCTTCGCGCCAGGGGCTTTTTTATGTCCAAAATGGCGCACAACTTTATGAAAAATAAGGATTTTATGGTTGAGCCCAGGCTGGCCCTGTGCTAGCTTTGCTTGCCTTTCCTGGATGTTCCGGCCCTTCCATGACCAAGTCTGAACTCATAGAGATCATCAGCGCCCGGCAGACCCAGTTGTCACCCAAGGACGTTGAGCTCGCCATCAAGACCATGCTGGAACACATGTCCAACACCCTGGCCCAGGGTTACCGTATTGAGATTCGTGGCTTTGGCAGCTTCTCCTTGCATTACCGCGCCCCACGTATCGGTCGTAACCCGAAAACCGGTGAGTCGGTAGGGCTCTCTGGTAAATATGTGCCGCACTTCAAGCCTGGCAAGGAAATGCGGGATCGGGTCAACGACAGTCTGCTCGCAGAGCAGAATGGTCAGGGCCAGCTGCTGTAGAAATTGTCATCTTCGCAGCGGTCTTTGCAGGCTGGACGCGAAACTGCATCATGAACCCGTTTCTCTGAGCTCTGGATGGGAGTTGGCGCTATGCATTGGATCTGGCGTGTGTTGCTGGTGTTGATCGCCTTGCTGGTGTTGGTGCTCAGTCTGCTGGCCATGGTGGACAATGCAGAGCTGGTACGGTTGCGCTTGTTGTCCTGGGAGAGCCCGGCGTTGAGCCTGTACTGGTGGCTGCTGCTGGCGTTGCTGGTAGGCGTGGGTTTGGGCTGGCTATTCTGTCAGCCACGGCACTGGCAGCTCAGGTTGCAGGTGCGGCAAGCGCGCAAGGCATTGCAGGAGCGACGCTGAGCGCATGCTGGAAACCTTCGCATTATATCTGCTCCTGCTGTTTACCATTGGTGCGGGCTTTCTGTTAGGCCGGCGTGATGGGCTCAAGCAACAGGTTGGCATAAGGCGTCAGCCACCGGACAACTTGCATGGTTACCTTACTGGTCTGTATCAGATTCTCGAATTACCCCAGGAGCAGGCGATCGATCGTCTGCTCAACTCCCTGGCTGATGCCGATGGGGGGCTGGAAGCCCGGTTGGCCTTGGGTGCCCTGTTGCGGCGGCGGGGAGAGACCAGCAAGGCCATTGCGGTACACCAAGCCTTGTTGGCAGATCCGGCGCTGGCGGGTGAGGATCGTGCCTGGGTTGAGTTGGAGCTGGCCCGGGATCACCAAAACGCAGGGCTGCTGGGGCGGGCAGAAAACCTGCTGACCCAGCTGCTGCGTCAAAAGGGTGAGGTACGCACCGCGGCCCTGATGCACCTGGTGGAAATTTATGAACGCGAGCAGGAATGGCGGCAGGCGGTGGCGACCGGGCACCAGCTGCTGGCGCTGATTGAAGGCTTGGCGGCGGATCGGTTGCGGGCGGCGCTGGCCCATTACCATTGTGAGTTGGCGACGCTGGCGCTGAGCCAAAGCCAGCTGGTGCAGTGCCGCCAGCAACTGCAGCAGGCACGCACCATGGACCTGTTCTGCGCCAGAGCCTGCCTGCTGCAGGCGCAGTTACATCTGCACCAAGCGGACTACCGGCAAGCCCAAGCCTCGCTGCGGGAGGCCATTGAGCTGGATCCCGGATTGATCGAGGAAACTCTGCCGCTGTACCAGCAGTGTGTCGAGGCCCAGGGACAGCCGGAAGCCTACGATCGCTATCTGCAGTTCTATCTGGATCAGATGGCCGCGCGCCAGCCGGGCGAGATCTCACATATGGTGATCACCGCCTTATACCAGCGACGCCACGACAGCCTGGGCGGTAACGCTGCCATTGACTGGTTGGGCGAACAGTTGGCGCAGTATCCCAGCGCGCCCTTGGCCAGCTTCTATCTGGATCAGGTGCTGCAGGCCGGTGGCCAGGCAGACAGCCGCCAGCTGGAACTCCTCCAGCACCTGAGTAGCCGCTTGCAGGAGGAGCAGAAGGATTTTCGCTGCCGCGCTTGTGGTTTTTCCGCCCGCTCGTTGCACTGGCAATGTCCCAGCTGTCGTCAGTGGGGCACCCTGTCCCGCCGCAGTCCATTGCGCCAGCCGGCGTCCTTCAAGTCACCCAGCGTCTACTCCCTGAATCCTACGTACCTTGGGTAAAGCTGCCGCTGCACCTGCTTCGCCGTCTGTGTCCAGATACGCAGGCCCGCGATTTGCGGGTACGTAATGGAGGAGCTGAGATGAGCGATTTCATGAGGAGTCGACGCCATGTGCCCTGGCAGGCGTTTCTGATGGTGTGCATGCTGGTGATGTCTGGCGCCACGTTGGCGCAGTCGAGCCAGGTGCAGCTGCCGCCGGAGCAGGTGAATATCAATACAGCGGATGCAGAGACCTTGGCCTTGGTGCTGGAAGGCGTTGGGCCGGCAAAGGCCCGGGCGATCGTTGAGTACCGCGAGTCAAACGGGGGCTTTGGCAGTGTGGAGGATTTGCTGCAGGTGCGCGGAATTGGGCAGCGTACCCTGGAGGCCAATGCTGGAAGAATAAAAGTGGCAGATTAGTTCGATGGTCGACATGTGCCGTTACCCACCAGTGATGGCACATGTCGACAACCAACCCCTGCCGCGTGCGGAATGATTGATGTTTATTAAATTGGGTCCCCCTGCCAATTCCCCGTAGAATGCGCCAAGGAGCGTTGATGGGGGATTGCATTGATAGCGAATGCGTTGATTTACTTTTTACCGGCCTTCGCCGTTAGTTTCTCGTTGATTTGGGTGCAGCAGAGATTAGCAAGACACTGGCATTTGCTGGATGTACCCAACGAGCGCAGTTCGCATGTAGCACCCACACCGTCAATGGGAGGGCTGGGTATTGTCTTTTGTACTTGCGCAGGCGTGGCCTATTATCTACCGCTGACAAATCCCGCCTGGATACTTATCGGCGCTGCCTTCCTTCTCGGGATGGTTGGCTTGCTTGATGACCTGCACCCGTTGTCCCCTGGCACCAAACTGCTGGCGCAGCTGATGGTCTGTGGTGGTGGCCTCGTCGGTGTGCTGATGATCGTGCCTTTCTCCCAGTGGCGCCTAGGCGCCGAGGCAGTGTATTTCTCCCCGCTGTGGGTGCTGCCGGTGGTCTTTATTGCCCTGTTATGGTGGATCAATCTATTTAACTTTATGGATGGGACCGATGGATTCGCGGCCAGCCAGGCGCTGTTCTGTGTGTTGGTTGTATTGCTCCTGTACGCCCTGCCCGAGCCCATTTTTGTGTTGGGCTGGATTCTGGCGGGCGCCCTGGCCGGCTTTATGCTGCTGAATTGGCCGCCGGCCCGGATATTTATGGGGGATACTGGCAGCGGCTTTGTTGGGGTTATACTCGGCCTGATTCTGTTGCTGGTTGTGATTGACGGCGTTGTACCCCTGCCAGTAGCGCTAATTTTACTGTCGCCCTTTTGGGTGGACGCCAGTTATACCCTTGTCGTGCGTTGGCTGCGGGGAGAGCGGTTGAGCCAGGCGCATCGGAGTCATGCCTATCAACATATGGCCAAGGCCTACAGCCATTTGGTGGTAGTAGTTGTGTTCTGGGTATACGGCTTGTGCTGGCTTCTGCCCATGGTGGGGTTGGTGTTTATCTTCCCGGCGGTGTGGTGGCTCTGGCTCCAGGCGGCAGTTGCGCCGCTGTTGCTGTACTGTTGGTATTTTCGCTCTGGCTTTGATGCTGCCACCTGAGTATGTGAATTTTTTATAATGCGAGTCCGTTCCTTCCTATTGCTGCAGGTGCTTGATCGTCTCAGTAGACGTAAGAAGCAGTTGCTAGCGCTTGTTGCCGATTGCGTGGCGATACCCGCTTTGCTTTGGGTTGCCATTGCCTTGCGATTGGGAGAGTGGCGACCGGATGTGCTTGGCTTTTGGCCGGCTTTTCTCGCGAGCTTAGTCGTTGCGATCCCGCTCTTTGTCCGCACGGGCCTTTACCGGCAGATTATTCGTTATATCGGCAGCGAGGCCATCAGGGTGATAGTGCGCGGTGTAAGTGTTACCGCGCTGGCGGTTGCTGCTGTGGCCTATATGATTCCAATGCCGGGATTTCCCAGATCGGTACCCGTAATTTTTTGGCTGTTGGTGGTGCTGTATGTCACCGGTTCAAGATTTTTAGTACGTAGCTATTTGCATGGCAAAATAAAACTGCAGCAGGGTGGAGGCATCCCAATTCTTATCTATGGTGCCGGCAATAAGGGCGCTGATCTTGCCAGGTTGCTGCGGTTACATGAGAGTTATGAAGTGAAGGGGTTTATTGACACTGACCCCATGGTGCAAGGTAGCTTGATAGATGGTTTTGGTGTCTACTCGCCTGAGCAGTTGAGCCAGTTGCTTACGGCTACTCAGGCGAAAGAGATATTCGTGGCGGTTTCCAACGCTGCTCCTGATGAAATGCGATACGCGTTTGAATTGCTGGCTCCTTTTTCTGTGCGTGTTCGCCTGATACCCGACATGGAAAGTCTGCTGTCAGGGCGCCAGTCGCTACTGAGCATTCGTGACGTAAACGCCGAGGATATTCTGGGCCGTAGTGCGGTGCCGCCAGTTAAATTTCTTCTGGAGGGGAGCGTCCGCGCCAAATGTGTCTTGGTGACGGGTGCAGCCGGTTCCATCGGTTCTGAGCTTTGTCGGCAGATTCTGGCAATGAAGCCATCAACATTGATAATGCTGGATCATTATGAGCACGGCTTGTTCCAGCTTACGAGAGATCTGGAAGCCTGCAATTCGGAGACAGAGTTGTTGCCTTTGTTGGGATCAGTTCTGGACAAGTCACTGGTGTCCGCATTGCTCAGGCGTCAACCCATTAGCACTATCTACCATGCTGCCGCCTACAAGCATGTGAGCCTGGTTGAGGCCAATGCAGTGCAGGGAATTATGAATAATACGCTTGGAACATTGAATCTTGCCCAAGCGGCCGCCGACTCTTGCGTAGAGCGTTTTATTTTGGTTTCCACAGATAAGGCAGTGCGTACCGTTAACATGATGGGTGCAAGCAAGCGCCTCGCGGAAATGGTGTTGCAGGCTTTGCAGGAGACCGCCGCTAAAACTTGTTTTGGCATTGTTAGATTTGGTAATGTGATCGGTTCCTCCGGTTCGGTGGTTCCGTTGTTTGAAGAGCAGATAAAGTCAGGAGGGCCTGTCACTGTTACCCACCCGGATGCCACCAGATATTTCATGACTATCCCGGAGGCGGTGCAGTTGATCCTGCAAGCGGGCTCTTTGATGAAAGGTGGTGATATTTTTGTTCTGGATATGGGGGAGCCGGTTCGTATTTTGGACCTGGCTCGCAAGCTTATCAGGTTGCATGGATATCGCGTGAAAGAAGATTCTTCTGATGGTGATATTGCAATAGTGTTCACGGGGCTGAAGGCGGGTGAAAAGTTGCATGAATCATTGTTTTCCGCTGGCGCAGAGGTGACGGAGCATCCCAAAATATTTCGTGCTCACGAAAATTTTATCCGATGGGAAAAGCTGTCGCAGGAGTTGGCACAGTTGCAGAGGTTATGCGCAGAGTTCAAT
>JBJHDG010000152.1:0-6290 GCA_050486425.1 Pseudomonadales bacterium
AGACAGGTCTGGGGGCTGCTGATACCGGTGATCCCCATTTCTGATGCCGCAGCCTATGACGCTTTTGCCCGCACCATGGCAACCTCCGGCGTATTTGGCTGGACACCCGAAGAACCGTTTGCATTCTGGCCACCCGGAACAACCTTTTTGCATGCCGCGGTATACAAACTGTTCGGCTTTCATTACACCGGCATTGTGATCCTGAATATTCTTATCGGTGCCGGCATTATTCTGGTTTCCGCGCGTCTGGCGCAGCGCCTGCTGCACAGCAATCGTATTGCCCTGGCAACCGCCTGGCTGCTGGCATTATGGCCAACATTGATCATGTATGTCACCGTACATGCCAGCGAACTCCCCTATTTGCTGTTCACCATGCTGGCATTGGACGCCTGGACCTCAGACAAATCCAACATCTACCTGCGCGGCCTGATTGCCGGCCTGTTATTGGGTTTTGCTGCACTGATACGGCCACTCGCGTTGCTGTACCCGTTAATTTTTGCTGGCGCCTTTGTTCTGCAACAGAAATTCAGCCTGGAGCAGATTGGACGGCAGTGTCGTCTCGGTATCCTGGCGGTCCTCGCCATGGTGCTGGTGATTGCGCCCTGGAGCTGGCGCAACTATCAACTGTTTGACGAGCTCGTCCTGATCTCCACCAATGGCGGCATTACGTTCTGGATGGGCAACGCTCCCGGCAGCGACGGGGATTATTTGCCGGTACCTGATGAGCTGGCACATCTGCCGGATAACGAGCAAGCCAAGGTGCTCAGTGATATCGCATGGGACTATATCCGGGAGGAACCCGGTGCTTTTGTAAACCGTACACTACGCAAGCTGTTGATCATGTATGGCAATGAATCCATTGGCGTTGTCTGGAATGAGGAGGGTATCAGCGAGCGCCTTGGAGCAGGGGCTGTCACGCCACTAAAACGCTTTACCCAGGCGGCTTGGGGAGGCATATTTTTATTGTTTCTGATAGGTATGGTGCTGGCACTGCGACGGTATGGCTTTTTTCCGGTGGCCGGCTCACCACTACTGGCGACCCTGGCCTACATGAGTCTGGTTCATGCCATCATGGTGGCTCAGGATCGTTATCATCTTAGCTTTGCGACACAAATTGCCGTATTCGCCGCCATTACGGCGCTTGCGCTCTATGACCAGCTACTTAAACGGATAAAAGGTTCTGATAGCACCTGAATACACCTGGATACAGCCAAGGAGAACTGTTCCATGTCAGCCGAATTACCAGACCTTGATTTAGCCTCACCAAGCCAACTCTCAACCATGGCCAGTGAGATTTATGCAACAGAACCCAGTCTGAAATTCCGGCTAATGCAGCGCTACCGACCTTATATCTGTCCATTCGACCAGTTATTTTCCCAGGTGCCAGTCGCGAGCCGGGTGCTGGATGTAGGCTGTGGCGCCGGTATCTTTTTGCTCTTGCTGGCGAAGTCTGGTCGCATTGCGTCCGGACATGGTTTCGATGTTTCCACCGCAGCCATCGCAGCAGCAACCAATGCCTGCCGCGAGCAAAATCTGACCAATATGCTGAGTTTCACACAACGAGATGTTCAGGAAGGATTGCCCGCAGGTGACTGGAACCTCATCAGCTCCCTGGATGTGCTGCACCATGTACCGGCAGCGTCACAACAGGCATATTTTCACAGCTTGTGTCGGGCAACGCCCACCGGGGGACGTCTACTTATCAAAGATATGGTGAGTCGTCCAAAATGGCGTGCATTGGCCAATCACACCCATGATTTGCTGCTGGCAAAACAATGGGTGCGTCATCGCAGTCCGGAGGAAGCAAAGCAATGGGCGCGGGAAGCCGGCATGCGGGTGGTACATGAGGCCCAAGCCAACACCCTTTGGTACGGTCACTGGCTACTGGTGCTGGAACCCGCCTAAGTTTCAAGCGCTGCGCGCCAGCACCACCACGCCCAGCACGATGAGCAGCGTGCCGCCCACTCGATACAGACTCAGCGTGTCCCCATGTACCCACCAACCGAGGAACATGGTGATCACAAAACCCAAGCCGACAAAAGGATACACCAGACTCACTTCTGCCCGGGAAAGAATCAGCAACCAGAGCACAGCACTGCCGAAGTACATGCCAAGGCCCAGTACTACGAAAGGATCTGTGGCCACGATACACGCGGAATGTAATCTTGGCCCTTGCGCCAGGCTGTCCAGTACGCGTGCGCTGCTCATACCTGCCTTGAGTGAAATCTGTGCCAATGAAGTGATCAGCACATTAATCAGAATCAGGACCAGCAGTGAAGCCTTCATCAATCGCCACCCAGCAATAAGAGTTTAAGTTTTTCAGCTTCCTGCTTCACATCGTGCTGGCGCAGCACGAGGTTGCGACCTGCCTTACCCATCTGGGCCAACGTTTCGGCATCAGTACTGAGCAAGCGCTGCAAAGCCCCGGCCAACGCCTGAACATCTCCCGCAGGGACCAGCAATCCATTCTCTTCCGGTATCACCAGCTCTGGAATACCGGCCACATAAGTGGCCAGCACTGGTCTGGCCAACGCCATCGCTTCCATAATCACCACCGGCAGACCCTCAGCAAAACTGGGCACCACCAGTAACTGCGCCGCCGCAATCTCATTTCGCACCTGGGCATTGGAAATCCAGCCGGTGATGCGCACCTGCGCTTCCAGACCCAGTTCTCTACAAGCTTGTTCCAGTAGCTCGCGCAATTCGCCGTCACCTGCCAGGGTCAACGTTGGCTTGATTCCTTCAGCACCCAACAGTGCCAGTGCCTGCAGCAATATCAGCTGGCCTTTTTCGGGACTCAAGCGCCCCACGCAAAGAATATTGCCAGGCCGGGCCGGTGCGGCAGTGGCGGTTGTGAACGCCGGATCCAGACCGCAACGCACAAGGTGCAACTTGGACCATTGCGCCGGGGTGCTCCAACGACACAACTGCGCCCGACCATATTGACTCACGGCCGCGACAAAATCAGCGCGGCGTATTTTTTCCGCCAACCCAATGCTCAGCGGCCTGTCCGTCTCTTCGGAGCCATGGACCGTGAAACTATAGGGAACATCCGCCAACAACCCGGCCAACATGGCGACATCGGTGGAATTCGTGCCAAAGTGGGCATGGATCCGCTGCAGCCGCTGGCGCCTTACCGCATCTGCAAGTAACAAGCCTTCCAGCAGATAGGCCAGATGCGACAGCAGACTACGATCCGATCGGCGCCACAGCCCGATACTGAGCCAACCCGCCTGCCATAACGACCAGGGGCGGGAGAGCAGCTGTCGACCCAAAGCCGACGGCAGATGTCGCCACCAGCCCTGCAGCAAAAAGCGGGTCCTTCCCAGCTCGGCAATATCATCCGGATCCACCAAGGCCGTTGTTTCACCACGGATGGCAAAGCGACTCACCTGTATACCCGACTGCTCCAACGCCACGATCTCACGACGAATGAAACTGTGACTGACTTTGGGATACTGATTGATCATATAGGCCACATGCAGCGACCTGTTTGGAGTGCTCATGCGGCCTCCACCTGGTGCCGCTCACACCAGTCCAGCAACACATACAACGCCCAGATCCGCGTCCAATATAGACCTGGGGTGCCGGACTCAAAGGCCCGCCAAAGGGCCTGCACAGCGGTCGGCTCCAATCCGGCACGGCGGACCAGACTGGCATCTTGCAATCTTGCTGCCACCAATGTCCCCAGTTCGCCACGCAACCAGCGGTTATAAGGCAGTTCAAAACCCCGTTTGGGTCGCTCGAACAATGCCGGGTCCAGTCCGATCAAGCCGATATCCCGCAGCAGCTGTTTCCGTCTGATGGGGAAAAACCGCTGTCGATCCGGCACTGCATACACTGCCGTCAGCAGCTCGGTATCCACCAGTGGCAGGCGCATCTCGATGGAGCTGGCCATGCTGGTCATATCGGCATCACGTAGCAGACGTTCCCCAAGAAACAAACGCTGCTCAAACGCAGCAATGCTGCTGAGTGTGGTGCGCCCTTCCACCTCGGCGCCCAGCGCCTCCTGAAAGGCTGCCGGCAGCCCCTGCTGCAGCGGCGACATCGCGGTCTCTGCCAACAGTTGTTGGTAAGTCTCGGGCAGGAACAATGCATAAGCCAGCTGGTACAAACTCAGCAGATCACCGCGGCAGGCCAACATGGCCGGGACCTGTGCCAAGCGCACTAGGGCTGGATAGCGCCCCTTGGGTCTGAACCTGCGCTGCAGCGCCGCAGCCAGATTGGCGGCCGGATTTCCTGGGAGCCAGGTCAGGCCGGCGCTGAGCTGCCGGAATCTGGGTAGATCACGAAAGGAGGTATAGCCACCGAATAATTCATCACCGCCGCTTCCCACCAGCGCCACTTTGAATCCGGCGTCACGTACCGCCCTGGACATGAAGAAACTGTTCAAGCCATCAAAACTTGGCTGATCGAGACTGGCTAACGCAACATCCAACGCTGAAATAAAATCCTGCGCGGACAATTTCAATTCGTGATGCTGGGTGCCTATGGCGGTCGCAATCTGACGCGCAACAGGCCCTTCGTCATGCTCGGCTTCTGGAAAACTCAGCGTAAAACTGGCAACGGCGCCCTGCTGTGTCCGCGCGGCCAGGTTGGCCACCACAGAGGAATCTATGCCACCAGAGAGGAACACACCCAAAGGCACATCGCTGGCCAGATGCAGACCTACAGTTTCCTGTAACTTTGCTGCCAGCGCAGCCTTATCCGAATAATCGGCATTCGGTCGGGGTAGCTGCCAATATCTTTGCCGCTGCAACTCCTTGCCCGCCAAATTGTACTGACGCAGCTCTCCAGGCAGCAGCGACTCAATACCAGCAATTATGCTCTCGGGTGCGACCGTAAAGCCGTTCCAGACAATGGATTGCACCGCACTGGTGTTCAACCTGCGTGCCACCAGCCCTGATGCCAGCAGTGATCGCACCTCGGAGGCAAAGGCAATGGACCAGCTGCCGCCCGGATCCGGATTGCGGGCCAGGTACAGTGGCTTCATACCGAGCGGATCCCGAGCCAGTAGCAGCTGTTGGCGCTGATTGTCCCAGAAGGCGATCGCAAACATCCCTTGCAGCTGATTCAGTGCCCGCTGGCCGCCCAGCTGCAAACTGTGGAAGAGCACTTCGGTATCGCCGCTGGAGCGCAGTTGTCTGCCCTGCTGCTGTAGACGCGCTCGTAGCGCCCGGTAATTGTAGATTTCTCCATTCAACACCAAAGCATCTCCCTGCTGGGGATCCACCATGGGTTGGTTGCCGGCCGGCGATAAATCCAGAATGGATAGCCTTCGATGCGCCAGAAGCACAGCATGGTCTTCTGCATTGGACGCAGAGCGCCAAATACCTTCCGCATCAGGGCCTCGATGCAACATGGCGTCGTTCATGCGCGCCAGCGCAGCCTGATTCTCCGGGCTGGCGACACCAATGATGCCGGCGATTCCACACATGGAGGTCAGTTCCCGGACTGCGCGGATGCGGGGTGGGTCAGCTCGGCAACCGCCCGCCGCTTGCCTACCAAAAGCACTCGCCAATGATAGCAGCGCAGGAACGCGCGAAATGCCGGATCCTGGTACCTGGGTTTGCGTTGCAAAGCACTTTTCAACCAACCCCAGAGCATAGCGAGACCACCCAGCAAAAACGGCCGTTGATTCATGCGTGAAACGGCACTGGCCGCCATATAAACGAAACCTGTACCCATAAAATACTGGCCAAATCCATGTCGCATTCGCCCCACATAGATACTTTGCTGACTGGAACCCATGGGGCGTAGATGCACAAATCTGAGTTCTGGTTCGTTCCAACTAAGCGCCTGCCAGCCATGCATGCGACACTTATGGCAATCTATGCCGTCCCACATGACTTCACGCACGAAGCCACCAATGGCCTCAAAACAACTGGTGCGGTACAGCTTGGTCATGCCCAGGGAAGTGTCATCACCATGGCGCTCATCCTTCAGCTCACCATTTTCCTCCAGATAGGACTTGCCACTACAGGTTGCAATGCTGGGGTCGGCCTCCATGCGCGCCAATAGAATCTCGAAATATCTGGGCGGTAAACGCAAATCCAGATCCAGCTTGCACAGGAATTCATAGTCCGCAGGATTGATGGCGGCATAGCCTTCGTAGAAGGCGTCAATAACACCAGGGCCCACCGCCCGGTGACCGCGGTCCTGGCGGGTGATGATCTGGATGATGGCATGCTTGGCCGCGTATTCCCGCAATATGTCGGGTGTAGCATCGGTTGAACCATCGTCCACAATGATCCATTTGGCCGGCGATCGGGTTTGCGCCAGCACGGTAT
>JBJHDG010000153.1:0-6288 GCA_050486425.1 Pseudomonadales bacterium
GCCCCTGGGAGCTGGGCATTGCCAGATGCGTCAGCACACTGTGACCACCGGCTGATTCACCGAAGATGGTGACATTGCCGGGATCACCACCAAAGTGATGGATATTGTCCGCGATCCACGCCAGTGCCAGTTGCTGATCCATCAGGCCGTAGTTGCCGGAGGAGCTGTCCGGGCTTTCCGCAGTAAGCGCTGCATGGGGGAGGAAGCCCAGTGCGCCCAATCGGTAATTGATGGTTACCAGCACCACATCCCTGGCCACCAGCTGCGCCGGTACATAGTCGGGGTCTGCGCCGGAGCCATAGATGAAGGCGCCACCATGGAACCACACCATCACCGGATATGGATCGTTGCTGCTGGCGGCAGGGCGATAGACGTTCAGAAACAGGCAGTCCTCATCCAGGCTGGCGCTGCCAAAAGGCGTATCCACCTGCGGGCAGCTGCTGCCAAAGCTGGTGGCTAGGCGAATACCACCATGTGACAGCGGTGGCTCTGGTGGTGCAAAGCGCCGCTCGCCGGTTGGCGGCATGGCGTAGGGAATGCCCAGAAAGGCATGGACATCACCCTGTCGCATGCCGCGAAAAGTGCCCTGATCCAGCGCCACCACCGGACCGGGTGATCTGGATTTACTGCTGGAGCCACATCCAGTCAAGCCGGGCGCCAGCAGGACGATGGTCAGAAGGCCCAAGGGCCAGTACTTCAGTTTATTTCGCATGAGTGGTCTCCCCCTGTACACACTGCTGTTTATTTGGCCAACAGTTCCCGGATGCCACCAACGGAACTCAGCAGTGCACTGCCTTCCATGGGCACAAAGATTCTGTCCCCTTGCTTGGCAAGATCCGGTAGCATGCTGATATAGCGTTGGGCAATCAGGTAGTTGATGGCCTGTTGTGGTTCTGCATTCTCGGATATGGAATGCATCACGATTTCAATGGCGCGCGCCTCACCTTCCGCGGTGAGGATGGCAGCCTGGCGCTCGCCTTCTGCTCGAGCGATTTCCGCATCACGATGTCCCTGCGCATTCAGGATGGCGGCCTGTTTGTCACCTTCGGCGCGTTGTATCTCGGCTTCTTTATAGCCTTCGGCTTCCCGTACCATGGCGCGTCTGGAACGCTCTGCCACCATCTGCTTGTTCATGGCCTCACGAATCTCGGTGGGAATGTCGATGTCCCGGATTTCCACCCGATTTACCTTGACACCCCACTTGTTGCCGGCCTCATCCATGGTGATCTGCAGGCTGTTGTTGATCTCTTCCCGAGATTCAAAAATAGCGTCCAGTTCCATTTTGCCGATTTCACTTCGCAGCGTGGTTTGCGCCAGGGTCTGAATGGCCAGTACCAGATTTTCCGTGCCGTAGACGGCGGCCTGGCCGTCCATGATCTGGTAGTACAGCACGCCATCAATGGCAACGCCAACGTTATCCTTGGTGATCACGGACTGGCGTGGGAAATCCAGCACGATCTCCCGCAGGTCGATTTTCAGCTCGCTGCTGATAATGGGTTCGCCATGGACAAAGCGCAGAATATTGATGGCCCGGGCACTGTCCACGAAGGGAATGATCAGGTTGAGGCCGGGTTCCAGTGTGCGGTGATAACGGCCCAGCCGTTCAATCACCATGGTTCGCTTTTGCGGTACCAGTACCAGCCCCATGCTGATCAGGCCAATAACCAGCAGGGCGGCAACGGCCACCAGAATTAGTTCAGACATTTAATATCCCCCGATTAAACTGCTGTTCTTATTGCAATGGTAGTTAATCCCCATCCACTGGTCGTACCAGCGCGATGATGCCTTCAAAGCGAATCACTTCCACCTGCTGGCCCTGGCTGGGTTCTTGCCCGGTACTCAGCCGCACCGGAAAGAAATCACCCAGCACCTTGATGCCCATGCGAGACCCTTGTGTGACGACTGGAAATATCTGGCCCGCTATGCGCATATCCTGCAGGCTTTGCTCATCCTTGCCGGCGGTGATGCGGCGCATGATCCAGATGGCCGGTGGTACCGCCAGCAGGCCCAGAACTGCCGCCAGTAGCAGCTGACCGGTAAACCCAAGTCCAAACAGGGCGCCCAGCATGCCACCGAGGGTCGCCGCCGCCAACACCAGAAGCACGCCGCTGCTGCCGCCCACCAGAAAAATGTCGGCCAGCAGCAGTATCAAACCAGTTAATAACCAGTATTGCCAAGCCTGCATCGTTTTATCCGTCCCGAATCATATCCTGCTGCAGCGCTGTACCAATGGCCAATGCGCGGGTAGCTCGCTTGCCCAGTACGGCATCCAGCATCTTGGGCGGCATACCAAAACCTGGCCTTATGCTGCGAACATTTTCTGCGGTGAATATATCGCCAGCAGCCATGGGGCGCACCACATAAAGTGATCTGCGGTACTTCAGATTGCCTTGTTCGCTGGATGCGAGGCCGTAGTTAACTGTACCTAATGCCGACCAGGCTGTCTTGCAATCCCGGCACAATGCGGTCAGCTCCTGGGGTTCTATGGAGAAGCTGTCATCCGGTCCACCTCCCTGGCGGTCCAAAGTAAAGTGCTTCTCAATCAGGGATGCGCCCAGGGCAATGCTGGTGATGGCAGTGGTATTGTCGATGGTGTGATCTGAAAGTCCGGTAACCAGGCCAAACCTGCGCATCATGTCGGGAATGGTCCTGAGGTTGTAATCAGATGCCGGAGCGGGATAGCCGCTGACGCAGTGCAGTATGGCCAATTGCCGGCAGCCGCCGTCCCGCGCTGCGGTAATCGCAGCATCGATCTCGTCGGCATCCGCCATGCCGGTGGAGATGATCATAGGCTTGCCGGTGCTGGCCACATACCGGATCAGTGGCAGATCCACTGCTTCAAAGGAGGCTATCTTATAGGCAGGCGCATGCAGATTTTCCAGCAGGTCCACGGCCGTGGTATCAAAGGGTGAGCTGAACACTGTGATACCCAGTTTACGTCCCAACTCGAACAGGGGCGCGTGCCATTCCCAGGGCATGTGTGCCTGCTGGTAAAGCTCATACAGTGTGCGGCCACCCCACAAGCCGCCGTGAATTTGAAACTCCTCGGTATCACAGTCGATGGTGATGGTATCTGCAGTATAGGTCTGTAGCTTGACTGCGTCTGCGCCGGCGCGCTTTGCTGCGGCGACGATCTCCAGTGCATTCTCCAGCTTGCCGTTATGATTCGCCGACAACTCGGCAATGATATACGGCGGTACATCCAAAGCGATGCGCCGGTTGGCGATTTCAATAGCGGGTGTGGCCATATGCAGATTCCGGTTCCATCATTGATTCTCGGTGCTATGCGGCGACGGCGGTCATGGCCGCCAGGACCCGCTCCGCGCCGCGGCCATCAGTCACGGCTGCAGCCTGCTGACTGAGCCCCTGCAACGCACCCTGGTGTGCTAAGAGGTCAGCCAGCAGCGCGGGTAGTTTGGTTGCGACTTGCGATAATGCCGAGATGGAGCGTGCCGCGCCGGCTGCATCCAGCATCTGTGCGCCTGTACTTTGATTCTCTGCGATCACCACCAGAATGCTTGGCAATCCCAGGCAGCAGCGCTCCCAGGATGTGGCGCCGGCAGCGCCTATGGCGAGATCGGCATCGCGCATCAGGCCGGCCATGTCAGCAACATCGGTGCGTACCCGGGTCGGCCAGGGCAGCGTGGCAGCGATGCGACGGACATTCTCCAGCCAGGGTGCGCGGCTGCCCATGACCACATCAATTTGCATCTGCGCAGGCAGTACACAGCCCGCCAGGGTATTCAACACCAGTGCGGTAGCATTGTCTTTATCCACGCCACCCAGGCTGACCAATAGCCTGTGCGGCTTTCGGTTCTGTCTGACAAGTAGGCTGGCGGCCCGCTGCTGTGCGAACTCGGGCCGTAGCAGCGCATAGGTTGCGCCGCAGAGCAGACGGGTATCAGCGTTCACCAGCCCCTGGTAATCCTCCTGGCTGCGGCCAAACGTCTGATCCAGCAGGATGTCGCACTGGTGTGATCTGTCGGCGAGGTCATCGATGACCATGAGCTTTCTGGCGTAAGCCCGCATGCTGTGTTCCCAGCGGGCATCAAGGCCATAGTGATCCAGAATCAAAAAATCCACGGTATCGTCAGGCCAATGGGTCTGCACCTGCAACCAATCCGTCTCCTGCGAGACACCAAGCCAGCGACTGTGTGCCAAGTCACCTGGCGGCGCCGCCTGGCTCGGCGCCGGCAGGCTGATACAGGTGAATTTCTGGGCGCGCAGCAGGTTGGCAAAATCGCCTGGCCAATCGCGGCAGATAAAGGTGCAGTTGGTGCCCTGCTGCCTGAGTGCGAGTGCCAATGTCAGGCAGCGCATCAGGTGGCCGGTGCCGATTTCTACGGAAGCATCCACCCTGAACACTACCTGTTGCATGAGATCCGCTGGCGGCTCGCTAACTTGACTGTGTGCGCATTGCCTGAAATAGCCATTGTGCGCGTTCCCAGTCTTCAAATGTATCTATATCCTGGACTCGATGACGAGGCAGGATGATAGGTTTGGAATTTTCGGAAAATATTGGCCGCCGTTGCTGCCAAGCGTCTGCCGTGCCCCAGTAGAATTGGCCGGCGTCATGGTATGCCTGTTCGAGATCTTGGGATCTGGCTGAGAACTGTTTGCTATCAAACATGACCACACCCCCCGTATCAGTTAATCGAAGCGCTCGCTGAATTGGGTATGCGTAACTGGTAACCGAGAAGGCATAATCGACGCCGTCCGCCATAAGAAGCCTTCCGGTACGTAAATCATCAGCGTCAACAAATGGCGCGGTTGCGTATATGCAGCAAACCAGATCAAGGGTGAGATTGTTGGCTTGCAACCAATCGATCGCATGAGCGATTACTGGGGTTGTTCCGGTAAAGTCATCAGACAGATTTCCAGGGCGCATGAATGGTACTTCTGCGCCGCAAGACGTTGCAACTTTGGCTATCTCGTCATCGTCAGTGGAGACCAGAATTCGGTCAAAACATCCGCTTTCCCGGGCGGCTTCAATAGACCAGGCTATAATCGGTTTTCCGCAAAATGGCTTGATATTTTTGCGCGGTATACGCTTGCTCCCACCGCGTGCAGGTATGACGGCGACGCTGTAGGTCTTGCTTGGTGCCGTCATTGCACCTCCGCAATCGCTGAGGCCAACAAATCTGTGTACTCCTGAAGGCGTTGTTCAAGCCCGGAAAACTTTCTAAAACCCTGTTCAAAGTCGTTGGCTACTATGGACAACAATAGATCTGCAGAGAGAGAGGGGGCTTCCTTGATTTTAAAAAAACGCCAACCTGATTGCGCGCCAAAAATTCTACTGAGATCAATCCCATATTTTATGGCTGGATATGCAGGGACTGAGATCTTCCGATCAAGTGTCAGGCCGTAATCGCATCCCCTGCCATCTTGTTCTAGCAAGTAAGAATATTTTCTCCTTGATAGCGCAGACACATGCGCGTGAACCCTGAAACCAATGTGCAAATCTATATCTGAATAGTGGTCTAGGCCATTTTCTTTGTCTTCATATATCCGCCTGTGGTCAAGTTGTTTTTCCCGGATAAAACCGGAAAGCGCATTGCTTGCACCATGCTGGTATAAGGCAATTGCAGCATCTGGAAAAAGGCTCCGTATGCCTTCGTGCACCAGATTAAGCGACTTTAGGAACAGCTTTGGTTTGTGTGGATCTGAAATTGCAATCCTTCGAATGGGGCGATTAATCTCGAATGCCTGATCGAAATATCGCGGGTCAAAAAAAGCGATATCCCCGGAGAATCTAGTATTGGTCAAGCCTAGCCTTCTGCAAAACGTCTGGCTTAGATAGCCTCGCGTTGTAAAAAAAACGGCATTGCGATCCATTTCCCTTAACAGCTCAATGCTTTTGTCGGAAAATTTCTCATCTTCCAATTTCTCGATTGATGATACATTGAGGTCGGTTCCTGCGGCGACTACGGCATAGGGTATTCCCAACTTAAGAATTTTCTCCAAGAAAGGGTATTCACGACTATGCATAAATGGACGAATAGCCAGGCAAGCAAAAAATATAAAATCTGACTGTTTTATGAGGTCGGCGACATTGCTCCAATCGGATTCGCGCCATACCGTTTCAAGCTGAACGGTATGGCCCTTTACATAATGGATCGCCCGTATCAACGATGCGGTTATCAAATAATCCCCGATATTTTTTGAACCATGCTCTGGATATGTGCTGATAATAAGAAATCGTTTACTCAAGGTCGCCTCGTGCAAGCGGTAGATAGCGCAAGAATGACTTCGTCCTGCTGTGGTTCGGTAAGGCTGTGAAACATTGGC
>JBJHDG010000154.1:0-6243 GCA_050486425.1 Pseudomonadales bacterium
GGGCTGGCCGCAGGCTATAGCCCGCCTGGTACAACCGCTGGGTCTCGTAATAGCGGAAGCCATAGGACAACAGCTTGTTGCTCTCTCGCATGCGGGCCTCATCACTGGCCGTACCCATCACGATGGCGATGAGGCGCATACCGTCCCGCTGCGCCGATGACACCAGACAAAAACCAGCTTCAGTGGTGTGGCCGGTCTTCACGCCATCCACACTGCGGTCGCGCCACAACAGGCGGTTGCGATTCGGCTGTTCAATATCGTTATAGGTGAAGCTGCGTTCAGAATAGAGCTGATAGTGTTCGGGAAACTCGGTGATCAGTGCGCGGGTAATCTTGGCCAGATCCCGCAGCGTGGTGACATGACCATCGGCCGGCAGGCCAGTGGCATTGCGATAGTAGCTGCCATTCATCCCCAGCAGACGTGCCTGCTGATTCATCATGGCAACAAAACCTTCTTCCGTGCCGGCAATGTGCTCAGCGATAGCAACACTGGCGTCATTGCCGGACTGCACGATCATGCCGCGCAGCAAGTCCTCAAAGCGTACTTGGGTACCTTCCTGGATGAACATGCGCGACCCCGGCATCTGCCAGGCGGTCACACTGATACGCACCCTATCATTGTGGCTGACGCGGCCAGCCGCCAGCTCCCGGGCTGCCAGATAACTGGTCATGATCTTGGTCAGGCTGGCGGGTGGCAGTGGTTCATCAATGTTCTGCTCCGCAATCACCTGTTGGGTGTTGGCATCCATCAGCAGATAGGCCCGGGCGTGCACCTCGGGCACTGGCGGAATCAAAACCGCCTGGGCAAAACCCGGCTGTGCCAGCAGACACAGGCCGGTCACCAACAGCACTCGCTTCAGTCGCAATCGCATTTGTACCTCAAAAAACCAAACTTCAGAAAACCCAAAGCGCTGACGGGCGGTCAGTGCTCCCGGATCAAATGTGGGCGCGGATGATTTTCTGCCACCAGCAGATCCTGGATCCGTGCCGCCTCCGCCATATGATCAATGGGGCCGATCCAAACCCGGAACAGGCGGTCACCGGGTTGCTGCCGAATTTCCACCGCTGGTGCTGCACCTGCCACCAACGGCAGCAATGACAGTTGCAGCTGCTCGGCGCGTTGCAATTCGGAAAAGGCACCGGCCTGCAGGTAGAAGGGACCATCCACCACGGGCGCTGCGCCCGGTTGCGCCGGCGTCACAGGTGCGGGCGCAGGGATGGGCGCACGTACCGTACCGGGCGCTGCCGGTGGCGCAATCACTTCCACATGCACCCGGGCCGTGCCCTGGCGGACAAAGTCCAGCCGCACCGCTGCCGCATAAGACAGGTCAATGATGCGCTGATCATGAAACGGGCCGCGATCATTGACGCGCACGATTACCGACCGCTGGTTATCCAGGTTGGTCACCCGCACATAACTCGGCAGGGGCAGACTGCGATGCGCAGCCGTCAATTGATACATGTCGTAGGGCTCGCCGCTGGAGGTGGGGCGACCATGAAACTTGGCGCCATACCAGGATGCCACGCCGGTTTCTTTATGCCCCGCGGCATCCGGCATCACCTCGTAGGTGCGGCCCCACACTTGATAGGGGCTGTGGTTGCCATAACGGGCCAGAGGTTCCCGGCGTGGTTCCGGATCCGGCAGCAACGCCAAATTCATCGGCACATGGTCGGGCGCCCGATCCTGTTCCCGATCCTGCCCTTGATGAGGGCCGACTGCACCCGTCGCGCTGGGTCCGCTGATATGGCTCTGACAACCCGCCAACCAGAGCGCAGGCAGAATCAGCAGCCACGCAGGCGCAACCGGTTTCATCATTGGCAGACCTCATAACTGCTGGTGGTTTCCGCCTTGGCCGCGGCAATGGCCGCGCTCAGCTGATACACCGCCAGTGCATACATGGCGCTGCGGTTGTACCTGGTAATGACGTAGAAATTATGCAACGCCAACCAGTACTCATCGCCGGCTGCGCCCTCCATACGTACCAGTGCCACCCGGGTATCGTCCGCCAGCTCGGGCACCTGAACACCGGCACGCCGCAGGTCTGCCACCTGATGCCGCACTGCCAGGCCATCACTGAGCAAGTTGGCCGGCGCCTGCTGTGCCGCCAGCAGTCGAGTGACCGGCGCATCCTGACGCCAGCCATGCACGCGAAAATAATTCGCCACACTACCTATGGCATCGGTGCGATTGTCCCAGATGTCGCGCACGCCACTGCCATCAAAATCCACCGCATAGGCGCGGTAGCTGGAGGAAATAAACTGACCATAACCCATGGCGCCCGCGTAGGAGCCATAGAGCTCACGCGGGTCCTTGGCTTCTTCCCGGGTCAGGAGCAGAAACTCCGTCAGTTCGCGCCGAAAGAAACTGCTGCGCGGGGGATAATCAAACGCCAAGGTGCTCAACGCATCCAATACCCGGTAGCGTCCCTTGTGACGGCCATAAAAAGTTTCCACACCGATTATCGCCACCACGACCGAGGCAGGCACGCCATAAGTCATTTCCGCCCGCGCCAGGGCGGCCTGGTTTTCCTCCCAAAAGGCCACACCCTGATCAATGCGGGCCTGGGTCAGAAAGATGCAGCGGTATTCGTGCCAAGGACGAACCCGCTCAGCCGGCCGGGCGATGGCCTCCAGAATCTGCTCGTTACGCTGGGCATCGGCGAAGAGTTGCTGCAACTGCGCCAGCTCGAAGCCGTGCTCGCTGGCAACCTCTGCCATATAAGCCCGCACTTCCGGCCGTTGGTGATAGCTGGCAACCGCAGGCAGACAAGGCATCAGCAACAGGCCAGCAAACAACAACGCCCAGCGTTGGCAACCCGACCGCAACCATTGCATGACCACCCTCAGCGGTCCCGCAATGGTGACATTCCCTGTGCACCTCATCATGGCTTCCCTGCAAATAACCAAGTGGAAACTGTCAGCACCAACCTGCGCCGCTTACCTGATGGATTGCCAACCGCGATGGCTGTAAAGCGACATCAGAATGCCGAATCCCAGCAGCAGTGTAATGGCCGACGTACCACCGTAACTAACCAACGGCAGTGGCACCCCCACCACAGGCAACAAACCGGCAACCATGGCGATGTTAACAAAAACATAGATGAAGAACGTCAGCGTGATGGCACCGGCCAGCAGCCGACCGTATACATTCGGCACTCTTGTCGCCATATAGAGACCGCGGGCGACGATCAACAGATATAAGAGGAGCAGAGCGCTCACCCCCAACAGGCCGAGCTCTTCCGCCACCACTGCAATGATAAAATCTGTCTGACTTTCCGGCAGAAAATCCAAATGGCTTTGGGTGCCCTGGAACAGTCCTTTGCCGGTCAGCCCACCGGAACCAATGGCCGTCTTGGACTGAATTATGTTCCAACCCGCACCCCAGCGATCCCGTTCCGGATCCAGCAAGGTCAGTACCCGCTGGCGTTGATACTCCTTCATCACCCACAGCCAAAGGACCGGCAACGATGCCAGCCCAGCCAGCGCCGCTGCCAGCAGCCAACGCCACTGCAGGCCAGCAAGAAAAATTACCGCCATGCCGGCACCACCAACCAGAATGGCAGTACCCAGATCGGGCTGGCGCGCAATGAGGATGACCGGCACCGCAATAATCAGCAGCGCGCCGCACAGATGCTTGAATCTGGGCGGCAGCGGCCGATCATGCAGATACCAGGCAAGCATCATGGGCACCGCCAGTTTCAGCAGCTCCGAAGGTTGAAACCTGGGCAACCCGGGCAAATCCAGCCAGCGCCTGGCACCTTTCACACTGGTCCCCATGAGCAGCACCATCACCAACAGCACCAGGCCCAGCAGAAAAAACCAGGGTGCCCAACGCAAATACATTCTGGGTTCGATCTGTGCGGCCACCACCATCAAGCCCATGGCCAACGCCAGGCGCAGCAGTTGCGCGGTAAAGATGGCTTGACTGCGCTCCACGGCGCTGTAGAGCACCACCAGCCCGAAGCCGATGAGCACGCACAGCAGCAGCGTCAACCAGGGATCCAGGTGGATGGGTAGGTTGCGCCGGCCTTGCGCCAGGCGATTCCAGGCCGGCAGGGTACGAACAAAATCCCGTCCACTCATCGCATGGCCAGCTGCGGCTGCAGATAGGCGTCTACCACAGCGCGGGCCACAGGCGCGGCCACACTGCTGCCACCACCGCCGTTTTCCACCAGCACCGCCAATGCGATCTGCGGATTGTCGGCCGGTGCGAAGGCGATGAACCAGGCATGTTTGCGCTGAAATTCATCCAGCCCTTCCTCGTCATAGACTTCACCCTGACGAATCTCCACCACCTGGGCGGTACCCGACTTGCCGGCCATGCGGTAGGGGATATTGCGACCTATGTAGTACCAGGCGGTGCCATCCTGCCGAAAGCCCATATTGCCGCGATGCACCACATCCGCCATGGCATCCACCATGCGCTCCCAATCCTGCGGCATCAGGCCGGTGACGGCGGGCGGTGGCGCTGGAAAATCCTGTGCCTCTGCCAGCGTGCTCTCGGTATCCGCCAGCATGCGTGGCCGCACCCAATTGCCCCGATTGGCGATCACCGCCGTCATGGTGGCCAGCTGCATGGGGGTCACCAGCATATCGCCCTGACCAATGCTGATATTTAGATTGTCGCCTGGATACCAGGGTTCGTTGCGGGCCTGTCGTTTCCAGGCCCGATCCGGCAGCACGCCCTGACCCTGGTGCGGAATATCCACTGCCATGGCTTGACCTAACCCGAACTGACGCAGGAAAGCGGCCAGGTCATTGATTTCCATGCGCGCCGCCAGATCATAGAAGTACACATTGGAAGAGCGATAAATGGCCCGGCGTAAGTCCACAATGCCCTGGCCACCAGAATTATCCGGGCGCCAGGACCAGTCACGGTAAATGCGATCCTGGCCGGGAATACGAAACCAGCCTTGATCCTGGATACTGTTGTCCCAGGTGGTCAGCCCCATGCTCAGACCCGCCAGACCAATGGCTGGCTTTAGCGTCGACCCGGGCGCATAGCGGCCATTGATGGCGCGATTGAACAGCGGCGTGGTGCGGGAGCTGATGATCTCCGCATATTGCTCCCGACTCATGCCGGTAACAAACAGGTTGGGGTCATAACTGGGGTGACTGACCATAGCCAGTACGCCACCCGTGCGTGGGTCCAGCGCCACAATGGCACCACGCTGCTCACCCAGCGCCGCACTGGCCGCACGCTGCAAGTTCAGATCCAGGTGCAAGTGAACATTCTGCCCCGCAATGGGTGGCTGGGTATCCAGCACCTTGCGCACCCGACCACGGGCATCCACCTCAACTTTTTCAAAGCCAGGCAGGCCGTGTAGCGAACGTTCATAAAACTGCTCCACACCCTGACGCCCGATAAACTGGGTGGCGGAGGTATAGATCCCGGGATCCAGGCCTTCCAGATGTTCCTCGGCTATGCGGCGTACCGAACCCAGCGCATGCGCGGTAAGCCCGCCTGCCGGGTAATGCCGCACCAGCTGTGCTTCCACCTCCACGCCAGGCAGACGAAAACGATTCACGGCCAGTAGTGCGATTTCCGCTTCCGTGAGCACGGTCTTGAGCATGATGGGTTCGAACGGTCGCCGCGGTGCGCGATAACGGCGATTGAATGCGGTCAGCTCGCGCTCGCTGAGTTCGATCAGCTCGGATAACTCCGCCAGACGCTGGGACAGGTTACCGGCACGCTCCGCCACAATGGAGAGGGTGAATACCGGCCTGTTCTCCGCCAGCAACTCACCGTTGCGATCGAAAATCAGCCCACGCGGCGGTGCCAGCGGGCGCACCTGGATGCGATTTTCATCGGCGCGGGTGCGATACTGCTCATACTCCAGCACTTGCAGCTGATACATACGCACAAACAGCAGCCCCATGGCCGCCACCACCAACAGAAACAGCATCAACGCCCGGCCGGCAAACATTCGGCGTTCGTATGCAGGATCCTTGATGTGGAAATGTGCCTTCATAATTTCGATCTGGCCGCAGCAGCGACCATGCTGAACATGGCTAGGCCCGGTGGTAGGGATGGTTGTGCAACAGTGTCCAGGCCCGATAAATCTGCTCCGCCACCAGTACCCGCACCAGCGCATGGGGCAGTGTCAGCGCCGACAGCGACCAGCGGCTATCGGCGCGCGCCAAGGCTGCCGGTGCCAGCCCACTGGGGCCACCCACCAGCAAAACCGTGTCCCGACCTTGCTGACGCCAGTGCTGCAGCTGCGCCGCCAGCATGGCGCTGTCC
>JBJHDG010000155.1:0-6204 GCA_050486425.1 Pseudomonadales bacterium
AGCAGATCAGACAGGGCGACCTCCTGCCCGGCAGCAATCTCAATGCGCGCATCGGTGTAGATGAAACCGACCCTGGGCCCAGGCAAGCCGATTTTGGAGCCGGTAAACAGGTGGATGGTACGATCCGGCGCCAGACTCAGGAAGGATCTGGGCCTGGCACTGGCTGGCGAGAAATTGATGTAGATGTAGGGCGCATCCTCAAGGATCAGCAGGCCCTCTTCCGCTGCCACTGCCAGGATCTCCCGCCGCCGCTGCTCGCTGAAGGAAAAACCCGCCGGGTTATGGCCATCAGGAATGGTGTAATACAGGGGCACAAAATAACCCTGAGCGCGGGCCGCCCGGATCTGTTCCCGGAAGCGACTGACGATGGGGCCATCCTGGTCCATTTCCACGCTGAAGATGTGCGCCTGCTGGTTCAGGTTGGCCCGGGCGAGAAAACCCGCATAGGTGGGCGCATCCGTGATGTATGCCAATGGCCGCCCCGGGCGCTCAAACACAGAACAGGCCAGGCTGATGCCGCCGGTAGCGCCGATGGTGGGGATCAGGCGATCCGGATCCAGCCTAACCTGCCAGTCATGACCATAAACCTTGGCGAAGGCTTCCCGCGGCGCCCGCGGGCCCAGGGTGTCGGTGTAGGCATAGGCTTCGCGCAAAAACTCGGGTAGCGCATCCGGATCGTTGATGCCTTCCTGCCGCCGCAGATGCTCATAGTAGGCGGCCTTGTGGGCCAGGAAGCCTCTGGGATCCGTTACCTCCGGATGCGGATAACCCGCACCCAGGTGGTGGATCTTCAGACCCTTCTGTTCCGCCACAGCCCGCAGATGAGGCAGCGACGCCGCCATGCGTCGGGTTACCGAAACCGGCTGCAAACGAATTTCCGGTGCCACCAGACTGCTGGCGGCCTTGTCCTTATCAGTCACAACAAACTCCAACTCAGAGGGTTAGCCTGCCAGCGCCTGATAGGGTCTGACAGGTTTGATTCTGGCATCCTCGCAACTGGCCTGCACCTGTAGCGGCGCGCCCAAGGTGACCTGTACCTGCCGTTGCTGCCCCGCCACATCGAAGGTTACTGCCCAATGGGCGTCACCCAGCTGCTGCTGGTCCAGCCAACGTGCGCGCTGGGGCAATTCCCCCAACAAGGTTTCCGCCGCCTGCACGGGGTTAGGATACCAGCTTCGCCCTCGCAGCCAGCGGGCAGGGCTGCCACCGGATTCCGCCAGGGTCAAAAATGCGTCCAGGTCCGGCACCTGCAGCCGGCCATACAGGCTCATATCCGGCAGGCTCAACAAGTTGGCAGCGAATCTGTGCCCACCCAGATGGGTGCATTGCCAAACCCGATCCCCCAACTTGGCCCGCAATGCCTGATACAGGGGTACGCCCAGACGGCCGCAACAGGCATCCCGCCGCGCATTGGTGCACACCAGATACTGCGGCTGGGTGAGTAGCTGGGCCTGGGGTGGCACTGCGCACAAACACCGGCTCAAATCCAAGGCGTGCAATGTGTCAGCATCTGCCAACTGGAAACTCAGTAGCCGGGCGCTGTCAGCCTGGTGCACCGCCATCAGCAATCGCAACCCGGCATCCGGCGTGCCGGCATTGTCATCCTGGCGTATCAACAAGGCTCTGGGACGGCGTCCGGCGGCTACCAACGCGCGCAGATTCTCACGTAACCAAACCTGGGAAGCCGCGGGCAAGCCGTTGTCGGCCAGAGCCTGGGCATGCCAGTCACCGCGGTATTCCAGCGCAATCCAGATATCCACTTGATCTGCTGTACCCAGCATGGGTTCGTTTTGCGCGCTGGCCAGGGCCTGACAACTCTGGGCATGGGTAGCGAGTGACATGGTAACTGGACCCCATCCGGGCCTGGCAATGCGGCCCGTCATTGAACCAGAACTCTGCCCGCCAAGGGAACCGGTCCGCACTTGCCGGGTCGCTGTATACTCAGGCCAGACCCGGCAGCAGCAGTGACAGGAGAGATGATCTTGAGCAATCAGGCCCGCACCCTGGGCGCACTGCGCGCCTCCGGCTTTCAAGTCCTGCCCGTCAAACAGGAGATCCGGAACAATCTGATCCGCCAGATCGCCCAGGGCGCAACGCTGTTTCCCGGCATCCTGGGCTATGAGGACAGCGTGCTGCCGCAACTGCAAAACGCGCTGCTGAGTGGTCAGGACATCATCCTGCTGGGTGAACGCGGCCAGGCCAAGTCCCGCCTCATCCGCGCCCTGTGCAGCCTGCTGGACGAATGGACGCCGGTATTGGACGGGATTGAGATTCCGGAGAATCCCTTCCAGCCGATTTCTGCCGCTGGCAAGGCACTGGTGGCCAGCCAGGGCGATGCAGCCCCGATCCGCTGGCTGCGGCGGGACCAACGCTATGGTGAAAAGCTGGCAACCCCGGACATCACCATGGCCGACCTGATTGGTGAGGTAGATCCCATCAAGGTCGCGGAAGGGCGCTACCTGGGCGATGAACTTGCACTGCATTTTGGGCTGCTGCCCAGGGTCAATCGCGGCATTTTCGCTATCAACGAACTGCCGGATTTGGCGGAACGTATTCAGGTGGGACTGCTCAATGTTCTGGAGGAGCGGGATATTCAGATCCGCGGCCACGTGGTACGGCTGCCGCTGGATCTACTGCTGGTGGCCACGGCCAATCCTGAGGATTACACCAACCGCGGTCGCATTATCACGCCGCTGAAAGACCGTTACGGCGCCCAGATCCGCACCCACTATCCCGACGATACGGCGCTGGAAATCCGCATCATGGAGCAAGAGGCCGCGAACCTGGATCTGCCAGGACACAGCCTGCAGGTGCCCGCTTTCATGAAAGAGATTCTTGCCGAGATCACCCAGCTCGCGCGTCGCTCCCCAGATATCAATCAGCGTTCCGGCGTCTCGGTACGGGCGTCGGTGGCCAACTATGAAGCCCTGATGGCCAACGCCTTGCGCCGCGCGCTGCGCCTTGGTGAAACGGAAGTCGTGCCGCGCATCTCGGATCTGCCATTCATCCTGCCGTCGCTGCAAGGCAAGATCGAGTTCGAAGCCATGGACAGCGGTCAGGAGGAGCGCGTCCTGCAACGCCTGTTACTGCAGGCCGTGAAAACGGTGTTTGACCGCAAGGTCAATATGCGCGAACTCGATGGCGTCGCCCTGGAGTTTGCCGAAGGCATCAGCGTGGAAACCGGCGAAGCCATGCCCAGCCGCCAATATACCCAGAACCTGGAAAAACTGCCGGCGCTGCGACAGGCCATAGCACCCTTGGCCGGAGAAAGTCCGGCCAGCCAGGCTGCAGCCATGGAATTCGTACTGGAAGGCTTGCACTTGCACAAATTGCTGAACAAACGCAGCAGCAGTAACCGCGCTGCATACCGCGCCTGACCGGAGGCTGCATGCGTCCCCAGTTTACCAGGCATAAGTTCTCCCGCTGGGACGGCAGCCAGACGCCCCCCGCCCTGGATGCCGACGATATCCTGGCTGAGCTGGCAGACGATCTGCTGGAGCATGGTGATCCCGGTTGGGCGCTGCGCAATCTGCTGTCACGCGGTATGCAGCTGCCGGATGGCAGCTACCGCCAGGGTTTGCGTGATCTAATCCAGCAGCTGCGACAGCATAAAGCCCAGCAGCTACAGCGTTATGACCTGTCCAGCCTGATGGACAACTTGCGCGAGCAACTGGATGCGATTCTGGATATGGAACGGGTACGCATCCAGCAATGGCTGGATGGCACGCCAGAGCCGGATGCTGATGGCAATCCACCCGACAGCTTTTCACAGAGCCTGTTTCGCAGTATCGCAGAACGCAACCAGCAGCAACTCAACGAACTGCCCCGGGACACGGCTGGCCGCATCAAGGCACTGGAAAAATACGATTTCCTGCATCCGGATGCACAACGCAAATTCCTGGAACTACTGAATCAATTGCGCAAAACCATGGCGCAGTCCTTCTTTAAGGACATTGAAAACATGGTGAGCAATATGTCGGCCGGCGACATGGAGCGCATGAAAGCCATGCTGCAGGCCCTCAATGCCATGATCGTCCAGCGCATTGCCGGTCAGACGCCGGACTTCGCAGCATTTATGCGCGAGTTTGGCGACATGTTCGGCCCCAACCCACCCGGCAGCCTGGATGAACTGCTGGACATGATGCGGCAGCAAATGGCCGCCAGCCAAAGCCTGCTGGCATCGCTCAACCCCAGTCAACGGCAACAACTGGAGTCGTTGCTGGCAGACAGATTTAACGATCCGGCGCTGAATGCAGAGCTGCAAAAACTGCGCAAGGAGTTGGATTTTCTAATGCCGGAAAGCCAACGCTACCGCTTTCGCGGTGATGAGCCGCTGGATCTGGATGCCGCCATGCAACTGATGAACCAGCTGCAGCGCATGGATGACATGATCGACCAGTTGCAGTATGCGGAGCGTTACGGCGAGCTGGATGACATCAACCAGCAGCAGCTGGAGCAACTGCTGGGCGCAGAAGCAGGAGAAAACCTCACGCAGCTGAAAGACCTGCTGGACGCCCTGGAGCAGGCCGGCTATATCCGCACCGATGGTGATGCCCTGGAGCTGACACCGCGGGGCTCCCGCCTGATCGGCCAGCGCGCCCTGGGAGAGATCTACGCCCGCCTGCGCAAACAAAATCTCGGCAATCATGCCGTGCCGGAGGAAGGACGATTTGGTGAACGCCTGGAGCAGAGCAAACCTTACGAGTTTGGCGACCCGTTCCACCTCCATATGCCGCGTACCCTGCGTAATGCCATCGACCGTGAAGGCCCCAAAACCCCGCTGCGCCTGCAGCCGGAAGATTTCGAGATCTATCGCAGCGAGATGATTACTGCCACCGCCACGGCACTGCTGATTGATCTATCCTGGTCCATGGCGTTACGCGGCTCGTTTCTGGCGGCGAAAAAAGTGGCCCTGGCACTACAACAGCTGATCCGCTCGCAGTATCCCAAGGACAGTTTTTTTGTTATCGGCTTTGCCGCCTATGCCAAGGAGCTGAAAGCCGACGAACTCACACAGCTGATGTGGGATGACGAGGTATTGGGTACCAACATGCAGCATGCCCTGCTCCTGGCAGAGCGCCGGCTGGCAACATCCAGGGCCGGCAGCAAACAAATCATCATGATCTCAGATGGTGAGCCTACCGCGCATCTTGCCAATGGCCAGGCTCAGTTCGCCTATCCGCCCACGACGGAGACCCTGGCCGCCACCCTGTCTGCCGTACAGCATTGCACCAGGCGCGGGATCGCCATCAACACCTTCATGCTGGAAGCCAATCCCAACCTGAAGGCCTTTGTGGAACGCATCGCGAAGATCAACGGTGGGCGCGTGTTTTTCACCGACCCGGCCCAGCTGGGGGAATATATTTTGGTGGACTACGTACAGAATAAACGCAAGAAACTGCGTTGACTGGGCGCTCAACCCGCTTTGGAGGCTGCGGCAGCGCCCGCTAAACCATAGGCAGTACGTTTCAGATCAGGGGTGCTGCTGACGGAGTCCAGAAGAAACTCCCGAATGATCTGCAGGGCCTGTTCGGGTGTCTTTGCCGCGTCAAGATTGTGCTTCAGGATACTGGATTCCACCTGGGCCTCGAATTCAGACGCGTAGGGCCCCACATCGATATCTTCGCGGGTGCGGAAATACCAGTCGCCATTGCGACGGAAAACCCGCTCCGACCGGAACCAGATATTGCCGGTCACCTCTTCAGCCCTACGCGGCTTCATGATATGCATCACCAATGTTGTGAACCCCTGAACAGTCACTATTCTGAAAACAACCCCCTGCCCTGTCTGTAACCGCGAGGTGATTGATGTAAGCAAAATGCAGGAATTGTAATAATGCCGCCGACAAACCCAGTGCCAGGCCATGACTGGGCAAACCCGTTGCGGCATGGGTATTATCCGGGCTCCGCTGCCAGCCCTTGCCAGCACCTGTAGGAAGTCCGCTGCATGTCCAGTTTTTCAAGTCTGCGCATCAATCAACCCTATTGGCGTCTGACCGGCCTGTGCCTGCTGGCACTGCTGGCCGCCTGCCAAGGCCCTACCGCACCACCACCGCAGCCTGGTGCTGCCGCACCCGCCGAGTTCGAGGCCGACTACCGTATCGGGGTGGGTGATAGCCTGCGCATCGATGTCTGGCGTAATCCCGACCTGTCGGTGGAAGTCCCGGTGCGTCCCGATGGGCGCATCTCCGTGCCCTTGGCCGGG
>JBJHDG010000156.1:0-6167 GCA_050486425.1 Pseudomonadales bacterium
GGCCTGACAGTGATTACCGGCGAATCCGGGGCCGGCAAGTCCATCCTGCTGGGCGCCCTGGCCCTGGTGTTGGGCGACCGCGCGGACAGCAGCAGTATCCGCCCCGGCGCCGCCCGCGCCGAGGTCAGCGCCGAGTTCAGCGTTGCCGGCAACCTGGAGGCCCAGGCCCTGCTGGACGCCCGCGGCCTGCTGGATCCGGATGACCCAGAGCGTTGTCTGCTGCGCCGGGTGCTGCATCGGGAAGGCCGCTCCCGCGCCTTTATCAACGGCGCCCAGGTCACCTTGCAGGAGCTGGCCACCCTGAGCGAAGCCCTGATTGATATCCACAGCCAGAATGCCCATCAGGCCCTGCTGCGGCGGGATGTCCAGCTGCGGCTGCTGGATGACTTTGCCGGCGCCCAATCCCTGCGGCGCCAGGTGAAGGCGGCCTGGCACAGCTGGCAGCAGGCCCAGCAGGCCCTGGAAAACCTGCAACAGAACCTGACCCGCACCCAGGACCGGCTCACCCTGCTCGAATACCAGGTGGGCGAACTGGACACCCTGGCCCTGACCAAGGGTGAATTCGAAGCCCTGGATGCCCGCTACCGGCGCCTGGCAAAAAGCCAGGAAATTGCCCAGCACATCGGCCAGGCCCTGGCCCTGCTGGACGCCGAAGACGCCGAAGCCAGCGGCCTGGGCCAGTTGCAAAGCCTGAGCCGGCTGCTGAGCCAGGTGCAGGATCAACACAAGGCCCTGGATGCCGCCCGGGATCTGCTGCAGAGCGCGCTGAGCCATCTGGACGAAGCCGGCAGCGAGCTGCGCCATTATTTGGAGGCCCTCAGCTGCGAACCCGAGGAACTGGCCACCCTGGAGCAGCGCCTGGGCCAGATCATGGACCTGGCCCGCAAACACCGGGTACGCCCGGAAACCCTCACCGATCTCACCACCAACCTGCGCGCTGAACTGGACAGCCTGAGCCTGGATCGCAGCCAACTGCCGGTCCTGCAGCAGCAGGCCAGCACTCAGGCCGCCGCATTTCAGCAACTGGCCCAGGAGCTGCGGCAGCTGCGGCAGCAGGCCGCCCCGCAGTTCGAAGCCCAGGTCAGCGCCACCATGGTGCAGCTGGGGATCAAGGGCGGCGCCCTGCAGCTGGCCTTCAGCGACCAGCTGGGAGAACAGGGCCTGGATGCAGTGGACTACCAGGTGATCACCAATCCCAAATACCCGGCAGCCCCCCTGGCCCGGATTGCCTCCGGCGGCGAACGCTCCCGCATCAGCCTGGCCATCGATGTGATTGCCGCCGCCCGCAGCCGGCTGCCCAGCCTGGTGCTGGATGAGGCGGACGTGGGGGTCAGTGGTGTCACTGCAGATGTGGTGGGCCGGTTGCTGCGACAGATCGCCCAACAGGCCCAGGTGATTTGCGTCACCCATGCACCCCAGGTAGCGGCCCTGGGGCATCAACACTTACGGGTGGAAAAGGATCCCCAGCGTGATACCCGCATCCTGCTGCTGGACGCCGCAGCCCGGCAACAGGAAGTGGCGCGCATGCTGGGGGGCAAGGACATTACCAGTGCCACCCAGACCCTCGCCGCCGAACTGATCGCCGCCGGCGCGGAGCCAGCACCGGCACCAGGCCCAAACCCAAGCCCAAGCCCAAGCCCAAGCCCAAGCAAAGCCGGGCAACCCAAGCAGGCTGGCGCCAAGGCGGGCTAAACCCGCCCGCGCCGGGTCGGGTTACTCCGCCGGTGGCTGATCCGCCGGGTGCACCAGCTGGGAATAACCACTGGCCACGCGCAGCGGCGTATCCAGCACCAGGTATTCATCCGTCTCCGGCCGATACGCCGGCCAGGTCACCAGCCCGGGTACATTGGGATTGCCGGTGGCCGCAAACCGCACCAGCAGCCGTTTGAAATCCAGCGCCAACTGGCGATCGGCGTCCGTAACGCCGGGATCAGTCTGGGTCACTCCCTGACTGCCCAGGTAGTAGTGCATGGCCGCCGGCGAAAGCTCACCAAAGGCCGTGTCCGGATCACTGAACAGATAGGCAACCTCAATGGCATGCCAGCCCACCGCCCCAGCTTCACGCCAACCCGCCGGGATGGCGTCGAACTTATAGGCATAAACAGGAGCGCTGCGCTGGGTCATGGTCGGCAGAAGCTGCACCGGCATGTAGAAATGGGTTTTGCCTTCGCTGCCCACCATACCCGCCATAAAGGGCACATCCTGCTGGATGCCATGGGCAAAGCCCTGGGTGATGGGTCCCAGCAGCGACCAGCCATCCTCCACGAACTGGGCGCTGTAACCCACCTGGGTGGCGGCGGCCACCAGCTCGCGCCAGGGCACCGCCCGCAATGCCGCCAGATCGCTCACGCCCAGCGCCGCCACCAGAGCCTCGCCCTGGGCTTCCGCCTCCTGCCGGGATATGGAGTGAATGCTGCCACTGACGCTGATGGCGCGATGGAACAGCCCCGGCGGTACCAGGGGGGAGACCATGAGGAAATTCACTTTGCGGCCGCCACCGGACTGGCCAAAGATGGTAACGCGCTGGGGATCACCGCCGAAGGCCGCGATATTGCGCTGCACCCACTCCAGGGACGCAATCAGATCCAGCTGGCCATAGTTGCCGGAAACGCCCTGGGCCGATTCCGCCGACAACCAGGGATGGGCCAGGTAGCCCAGGGGTCCCAGGCGATGGTTCACCGTCACCACCACCGCGCCCTGGGCCGCCAAATCCGCTGTGTTGTAGCGCAGCATGTTGCCACTGAGGATGTCCAAGCCGCCGCCATGGAACCAGACCAGCACCGGCAGCGCCGCATCTGCACGCCGGGCCGGCGTGATCACATTCAGATAGAGCACGTCCTCGCTCATGTCCGCATCCGTGGCCACCTCGAAGATGGCCGGCGACGGATAGGGCTGCGCCGCCCAGGGTGTAAACGCCGTGGCCTCACGGATACCGCTCCAGGGCGTCACCCGCTCGGGCGCCTGCCAGCGGCGCTTGCCCAGGGGCGGTTCGGCATAGGGAATGCCACGAAAGATCCGCACGGGCGCCGCCGGATCACCGATCTTGGTGCCGGCGATCCAGCCGCTGTCGATACGCACCAGCACATCGGCGCCGCTATTGCCGGCGCCCGGCATCTGGCCTGGACCTGCGCCCGAGTTGGGGCCGGGGCCGCCGCAACCAACCAACCCTGTACTCAGCACCAACAGCAGCGCCGCCAGCACGGCCCTGCTGCCCCGTCTTTGTTGCGCCATCTGCGTCCCACTCCCCGCCTGATAAAAAAAGATGCCGCCAATCTCCAGGTCTGACGCCAGCGCGTCAAGCGGCGCCAGCGCCGGCAAAGCTGACAACAGGGCCGGCCTCGGGCTAAGATCGCCGGCCAATCCGCATTGCCAGGTCAGCGTTTCATGATGACAGCCCTATCCACCCGAATTGCCCAGTTCAGTCTGCTCACCCTGCTGCTCACTCTGCTGTTCGCCCTGGGTGGCTGCAACCAGCTGCAAGTGCACAAGGTGGAAGTGCAGCAAGGCAATGTGGTGACCCAGCAGATGATCGACACCCTGCGCCCCGGCATGAGCCGACGTCAGGTGGCCTTCGTCATGGGTGAACCCGTGCTGCGCGATGCTTTGGTGCCGGATCGCTGGGACTACGTGTTTAGTATTCCCGATCACAACCGGACGACCTTGATCCGCCGCATCTCGCTGTATTTCGAAGATGATGCCCTGGTGCGCCTGGAAGGCCAGTTGATGGCGGATGATGTGTTGCGCCTGCCGACGCTCAGCGACCTGCTGCCCATGCCGGCAGAGACCCGCAACCTGCCACTGCCCGGCGCCGACGACTAAACAAACCTCAGTGGCCAGCGGCGCGCTGACGGCGCGCCTGCTTCGGATCCACCGGCAACGGTCGGTAGAGTTCCACCCGATCAAAATCGGCCAGTTCCTGCTCATGCGCCACTGGCTCACCATAGATGCCCACCGGCAGCTGCCAAAGATCCAGGCTGGCGAAGGGTTCGCTGGCAGCCACGGCCGTCAACGCATCCGCCACCTTGGCGCCCCGCGGCAACTGCAAATCCACCACCCACTGCTGGGCGGGCAATGCGTAGGCCACCTGAATCCGCAACGCCGTGACATCGGCAACGGGAATCTGCGTCTGGCTCATGGCGGCGCCCCATAAACCTGCCTTGCGCGTGCGCAAAATGCATCCACCAGAGAATCCAGGGCGCCGGTCAATATCGGGCTCAGTAGTTTGGATAAGACAAAACCGGCCACTTCGAAATCCAGCTCCAGTTCCACCTTGCAGCCGGACTCGGCAATGCTGGTAAAACGCCATTCACCGGCCAATTTTTTGAACGGGCCCTGATCCAGGTTGAGCAGAATGCGGGTTGGCGCATAGAGACTGTTGCGCGTGACAAAGCGCTCTGCAACCGGGCCTTTTTTTAACGTGAGTGCGGCGCGTTTTTGCGGCGCGCCATCTGCCGCCACCTGCACATCCAGCACTTCAGCCTGCACGCACCAGGGCAGAAACTCCGGATAGCGTTCAACATCATCCACCAGTGCAAACATCTGCGCGCTGCTGTATGGCAGCAGCGCGTGGCGATGGATATGGGGCACTAAGCAGCACTCTTCACGATGGTGGTGATAAAGACGATGATCACCGCCAGCGGCGCAACGAAACGCACCATGGGCAGGAAGAACAGCCGCACCCAGGGGGCATCACCCAGCTCTTCGCGCAGCAAGGCGTTGGGCAACGCCCAGCCGGCAAACAGGGCGATGAGCAAACCACCCAACGGCAACATCAGGTTCTGCGACAGATAGTCCACGCTATCAAAGAAGGTCAGCTTGCCCACCAGATGCCATTCCGCCCAATGGTTGAAGCTGAGCACCGTACCCACGCCCAGCAGCCAGCAACCCACACCGATACTGACCGCCACCCGGGCCCGGCTGGCATTGTATTTTTCCACCAGATAAGCCAGCGCCGGCTCGGTAAGGGAAATGGCGCTGGTGATGGCAGCAAAGCTCACCAATAAGAAGAACAGCGTGCCAAACAGCGCGCCCATGGGCATATTGGCAAACGCCAACGGAATAGTGTTGAACATCAAGCCAAAACTCTGCGCCGTGGGCAGATCATTGGCAAACACAATGGGAAAAATCGCAAGCCCTGCCACCATCGCAATGACGGTATCCAGCGCCGCAATACTGAGCACCGAGCCGCCGATCGAACTTTTTGCCGGCATATAGGCGCCGTAAGCCATGATGGCGCCCATGCCCAGACTCAGGGTAAAAAATGCCTGGCCCATGGCAACCAACACGGCATCAGCACTCAGCGCCGACCAGTTAAAATGAAACATAAAGCGAAAACCCTGGGCGAAACCACCCGAGTTGATGCCATACAGCAGCAGCACCAGCAGCAACAGGAACAACGCCGGCATAAACCAGCGGATGGCGGTTTCCAGCCCCTGCACCACACCACGCGCCACGATAAAAATGGTGATGCCCATAAACAGCGAGTGCCAAAACAGCAGTTTCCAAGGACTGGCCAGTAAACTGGTGAGCACCCCACCCACGGCTTCGGCATCGGCGCCAATGAATTCACCCTGGGCCATCACCGTGCCGTAATAGAGCACGATGCCGGCAATCACCGTGTAATAAGACAGAATCAGAAAACCGGCAATGGCGCCCATCCACCCGATCAATACCCACAGCGGGCTGGCACCCGCATTGATGATGAGCTTGCGCATGCTGTTGATGGGGCTCTGCCGGCCAGCACGCCCCAGCAGCACCTCGGCCATCATGATAGGCACGCCCACCAGGGCCACACAGAGCAGGTACACCACCACAAAGGCGCCACCACCGTTCTCGCCGGTGATATAGGGAAATTTCCAGATATTGCCCAGGCCAACCGCGCTCCCCGCCGCCGCCAGGATAAACAGTAAACGGCTGGACCACATGCCATGCCGGGATACGGAAGACGGGCTATCAGAGGGGCCTGCCATGGAGGACTCCTGCTTATTCGGTGCCGGCATTGTGGTCAATTCGTCCCACTGCCTCAAGCATCGGCCGGGTTTGCCCCCTATAATGCGCCGCCATGAGCAAAGCCAAGAAAACCCCAGGTGGCGGCACCATCGCCAAGAACAAGCGCGCCAGCTTCGATTACCCGCTGGAGAGCCGCTTTGAATGCGGTTTGGCCCTGG
>JBJHDG010000157.1:0-6144 GCA_050486425.1 Pseudomonadales bacterium
CAATACAACGGCCCCATCACCAAAGCCGTGGCCAACACAATCAGCATCCAAACCCCAAATTGGCGCATGCCGATGCTTCTCCTCCCGAATGATTGCAATGGCAACACAAGTGTAACTTTTCGACTCAATCCCGAGGCTGCAGCTGGGATGCAGAGCCATGAAACGCGCTTATGACATATTGAGAGGCAGAAAAAAAGGCGGTATGTTCGCCGCCAACCGCGCTTGCAACTTTCTGCAATCGCCAGAACCCGCAGAGGTACTGCCATGGGCTACGCTCGCATACTGCTCGCCATCGATCTGACGGAAGAATCCGCCCAAGTCAGCCAGCGCGCACAAGCCATCGCCAATGCCTTCAATGCTGAACTGCATGTGATGCATGTGATTGAACCCCTGTCCCTGGCTTATGGGGGTGATGTCCCCATGGATTTATCTGCGGTGCAGGAACAGATTCATACCCAGGCCCAGGCTCAGCTGACCGAATATTGCCAGCAACTGGGCGTACCCGCCGCGCAGCAACATCTGGTGTTTGGGCGTCCGGAATCGGAGATCCATCGCCTGGCCAAGGAGCTGCAAATACAACTGGTGGTGGTCGGCAGCCATGGTCGTCATGGCTTGGCGCTGCTGCTGGGCTCCACGGCCAATTCCGTGTTGCACGGTGCGCCCTGCGATGTGCTGGCGGTACGCGTGGGCATTGAACCGGCCGCGGATGCAGGCAGCCGTTGATTGATATCGGCGTCAACCTGACGCACAAAAGCTTCGCCGGCGATCTGGATGCGGTGCTCACCCGCGCTTGGCAGGCGGACATCAGCGCCATGCTGGTCACAGGTACGGACTTGAGCGTCAGCACCGACGCCCTGACACTCTGTGAGCGCTATGCACCGCTACAACGCCTCTACTGCACGGCGGGCGTGCATCCGCACCACGCCGACATCATCCACCAGCAGCCGGATTGGTTAATGCAGTTGCGTGCGCTACTGCTGCGTGCGCCGGATCTGGTGCGGTCTGTGGGCGAAACCGGCCTCGACTTCAATCGCAATTTCTCACCCCGACCAACGCAGATTGCCTGTTTTGAAGCCCAGATTGCCTTGGCCGCCGACACCGGCCTCAGCCTGTTTGTGCATGACCGGGACAGCCAGGGCTTGGTGGGGACATTGCTGGATAATCAGCAGCAGGCGTTGACAGCGGCTGGCGTGAAAACCCTGGTGCACTGCTTTACCGGTAATCAGGCCGAACTGGAAGCGCACCTGGCCGCAGATCGTTATATCGGCATTACCGGCTGGGTGGCGGATGAACGCCGCGGCCAATCTCTGGCAGCCCTGGTACCCAGCATTCCCTTGACGCGCCTGCTGATCGAAACCGATGCGCCCTTTCTGGTGCCCAGAAACATGCCCCAGCACCGCCGCTATAAAAGGAACGAACCTGCGTTTCTGATCTGGGTGGCGCGTCAGCTGGCCAGTCTGCGCCAGGAGCCGCTGGCCCTGTTACAAGCCGCCACCACTGCCAATGCGCGCACCCTGCTCGGGCTGTCCGCGGCGCTGGAACCTGGCGGCGCTGAAACCTAATCCAACCCCAACAGCGCCAGCACCTGATCTGCATTGAACGGCCAGTCCAGCTCCCCCTGGGCCGACGTCGGATTGGGTAGTACCAGCACAGGAATGCGGGTGCCATAACGTTCGACCAATGCATCCTCCGCGGCGATATCCACCAGGGTCAGCTGATAACGACTCAGTTCTGGCATACTCGCCAGCAAGGCCATGGCCCGCTCACAAAGGTGGCAGGCGCTGGTGCTGTACAGCAAAAGTTGCCGCATGCAGGCGCTCTCAAAAAATTGCAGGAACCCTAAGCCATTGACAGAACTCACGCAAACCCTGAGATACGGCAGCGGCCTGGCAGCTTACCCGCTGCCCGTCACAGGTGCCCTGCAATGGCAGCAGGATGGCGCCGGTTGGCTGTTTGAATGTGCTTTGCCCAGGCTTCCCGCGGGGCATCTCCTGGTGCCCAGCCTGTCGCTGCCGGGTACGGATTACAGCTATACCTGCAGCCTGCAAGCGGGCACCACCAGCTGGTCCCTGGCGCCCATGGGCGCTTGCGCGCGCGTGGCGCAGCATGGCCCGGCCGACCTCTGGCAGGATGCGGCGGATGCCGCACCGGTGCAGCGCCAACTGGATTGCTGGCTGGTGACCCAGGCGCTTACCCAAGCCAAGTTCCAACTCCAACTCCAGCGGCCGCAGGCACCCGCCCAGGCGCTGCTGAGCCTGGCCATCCGCCCCCTGCAGCTGGCGCCGGCGCCGGGCGCAACAGCCGGTGTTGCCACCGCCGCACGCTTGCCGGTGCCGGCGCTAACCCAACTGGCGCTGCCAGCCGCCATCGCCCAGCGCGTGTGCTGCCCCACCAGTCTCGCCATGGTGGCCGCCTGGCATGGCAAAACCCTGCAACTGCCCATGCTCTGCGCTGACTGCCTGCATCAGGCCAGTGAGCTTTACGGAGTCTGGCCCATGGCGATCTACAGCGCCGGAGAACATGGTCTGCTGGGCAGCCTGGAGCTGTTCAGTAGCCTGGATGAGGCAGCACCCTTGTTACAGCAGGGCTTGCCGCTGATTGCCAGTGTGCGCTTTGGCGCCGGGGACTTACCCGGAGCGCCGTTGCCGGCTACCAATGGCCATTTGCTGGTACTGACTGGGCTGGATGCTGACCTGGCCTATGTGAACGATCCGGCCGCACCCGCCAACAGTGTGTCGCGGGCCTATCCCCGGGACGCCTTTGCCCAGGCCTGGCTGGGCCAGCGCGGGCTGGGCATCCTGCTGGTGCCAAGGCGATGAGCATGCTGCTGTCACTAAGTTATCTGGTGCGCTATCTGGTGCGTTGTCTGCTAATTCTGGCCGGCTTTGCCCTGCTCACCTGGGGTCTGCTGGACTGGCAGGCCCAGCGCTACGCCCTGGGGGGCTTCTGGCCCTTCAACGGTAGCGGCTGGCATCCGCTACATCTGGTGATCCTGGGCCTGGCGCTGATTCCGGCGGCCAGCCTGGAGCTGCTGCTGCTTGGTCAGCCCGCGCCCGCAGATCCAGCACCACCAGCGCCCGCAACAAGTACGGATGCGGCACCTTGACCAGCGTCTACCTGCGCCCGGTGCAGTCCACAGACCAGGCTGCGTTCATCGCCGCCATGGCGCGCAGCCGCAAGTTGCACGAACCCTGGATATTCCCGCCCCGCAGCAGCACCGCCTTCCTGCGCTATCTGGCCCGGGTGCAACAACCCGATCATCGCGGATTGCTGGTGTGCAGCAGTATTGATGATGCCCTGGTCGGAGTGATCAATTTGAACAACATCGTCCGAGGTGCGCTGTTGTCCGCATCCCTGGGCTATTACGCCGTGGTGGACCATGCGGGCAGCGGGCTGATGCAGCAGGGCATGCGCCTGGCCATCGACTACGCCTTTACCCGCTTGCAGCTGCACCGACTGGAGGCCTGTATCCAGCCGGATAATGTGCGCTCCATCAACCTGGTGCGCCGCTGTGGTTTTCAGTACGAAGGCTTATCTCCCCGGCTGCTGTTCATCGCCGGCGCCTGGCGCGATCACCAGCGGTGGGCATTGCTGGATCAGCGCGCTACACTGCTGCCCCCTACGTCTCCTGACCATTGATCCTTGCATGGCTGCTGTTTCCAAGGCCGTCGCCCCCTATGGCACCTGGCCCTCACCCATCAGCGCCGAACTGGCCAGTGCTGCGGCCACCGGCTTCAGCGCCCTCACCAGCGCTGCTGACAACTGCTGCTATCTGGCATCCCTGCCCAGTGAAGGCGGCCGCAGCAGTCTGTTTCTGTTGCCGGCAACGCCTGGCGGCACGCCCATAGAACTCACCCCTGCGCCACTGAATGTCCGTAGTCGGGTGCATGAATATGGCGGCGGCGCCTACACCCTGGGTGCTGGCCATGCCTATGTGGTGAATCACCAGGACCAGAATATCTATCAGGTGCCCTGTCAGGGTGATGCCGCCCCCATGGCCATTACCCACAGCGATGATCAGGAACGCTTTGCGGATTTGCAGTATGTGGCTGCGGGCTATCTGCTGGCCGTGCGGGAACGCCATGGCCTTGCCGGTCAGGCGGAGCCGGTAAATGATCTGGTGGCCATTCGTATCAGCGATGGCGAGATTCAGGTGCTGCACCAGGGTCATGATTTTTATGCCGCGCCCAGACTCTGCCCAGCCCAGCAAAAACTCTGCTTTTTGACCTGGGACCATCCCAATCTGCCCTGGGATGGCACGCAGCTGCAGCTGGCCACTTTGCAGCTGGATACCAAACCACATCTGGATGCTCTCACACTGGTGGCGGGTGGTGTGGATGAAGCCATCTGCCAGCCCTGCTGGCTGGCAGATGGTCGCCTGCTGTTTGTCTCTGATGCTGAGGGTTGGTGGAATCTGTATTGCCTGGATACCAGCGGTGTCTTTCTGGTGCATCAGGATCAGGCCGAATATGGTTTGCCCCTGTGGATGTTCGGCCAGCAAAGCTATGTACCACTCAATGCTGATCTGATCGCCGCCCAACGGATTGAAAATGGTGCGGCCACGCTGGTGCTTATCAGCATTACCCAGGGCTTTCGTACGCCCCTGGCCAGTGACTGGCAGGAATTTGATCATCTGTGCTGCTGGCGTAATCAGTTGCTGTTTATCGGTCAGCACTGTCAGCGCCCCAACGCCATCGTCAGCGTGGAAGTGGCCACGGGCAGGGAACAACGTTGGGTGGATGCCCGGCCGCTGCCATTGCCCGCCGGCTGCCTGGCGACACCCATGCCGCTGCGCTTTGCCAGCAGCGATGGTCAGCATGCCCATGCCTGGTTTTATCCACCCACTCATGCTGACCTGCAGGGGCCGGCGGATCAGCCGCCGCCCCTGCTGGTGATGACCCATGGCGGCCCCACCGCGGCGGCACGGCGGGCGCTGAATTTTCGCGTGCAGTACTACACCAGTCGCGGTTGGGCGGTGGCTGATCTGAACTATCGCGGCTCCACCGGTTTCGGGCGCGCCTATCGGGAACTGTTGCGTGGCAACTGGGGCGTTGCCGACGTGGCGGATGCCGAGGCGCTGGTAGAGTATTTGGCAACCACTCAGCACACGGCGCTGCGTATAGATCCCAACCGGGTTGCCATTCGCGGGGGTAGTGCCGGCGGCTACACCACCTTGTGCGCACTCACCTTCGGCAACAGTTTCAAGGCAGGCGCCAGTCACTATGGCATTGGCGATCTGGAAACCCTGGCCAGGGATACCCACAAGTTTGAGGCGCGCTATCTGGACAGCCTGGTCGGCCCATATCCCGCGGCACGCAGCCGTTATCAGGAACGCTCGCCACTGCATTATGTGGCGCAGCTGTCCTGCCCGGTGATCTTCCTGCAAGGTCTGCTGGATAAGGTGGTGCCACCGAATCAGGCCGACGCCATGGTGGCAGCGCTGCGCAGCAAAGGGTTGCCGGTCAGCTATGTACAGTTTGCCGACGAGGCGCATGGTTTTCGCAACCCGGCCAATGCCGCCACCGCGCTGGCAGCAGAACACAGTTTCTTTTGTCAGGTGTTCGCGCTGGCGGCACCGGATCTACTTCCACTTGAGATTGAGAACCTCTGATGGCTGGCAACTTGATGCCCGATGATCTGCATATCGTTCTGCTCTGCGGCGGCACCTCTGCGGAAGCCGCCGTCTCACGTTCATCCGCGGCTGGCGTGGCCGACGCGCTGGCGCGCCATTTTTCCCGGGTTACCCAACTGGAATTGTCTCCAGCTTTGCCGCAACAGCTATTGGCGGCAAAACCGGATCTGGTATTTCCGGTGCTGCACGGTACGCCGGGCGAAGACGGCACCATGCAAGGTTTTCTGGAAATTCTGGAGTTGCCTTATGTGGGCAGCGGCGTGCGTGCCAGCGCTGCGGCCATGGACAAACAGTTGGCCAAGTTGCTGTTTCGGCAAGCCGAACTGCCACTGTGTCCGGATCTGGTATTTTCTGCCAGCGAATCACCAGCCGCTGTGGCGCAGCAGATTCTCGCCCGCTTTGGTGATCGGGTTGTGATCAAACCCGTTAGCCAAGGCTCCGGCCTGGGCGTCACCCCCAATGCCAATGGTGGCGATCTGTTGGCACCGCTGGCGAAGGCCTTTGCCCTGGAC
>JBJHDG010000158.1:0-6138 GCA_050486425.1 Pseudomonadales bacterium
GTCCTGCAATTTGTGGACACAGCAACGACCACAGCCGTCGCAGAGCGACTCCCACTCCGCCGTGGTCATCTGCTCCAGTGATTTCGTTTCCCAGAACGGGGGTTTGTCTGCGGTCATCAGAGGCAGTCATGGCGCATGAAGATGTGGTGTAAGCACCGTTTGCCTGGTGCCGCCGGCTTCCTTAAGCCGACAAGGGCAATACTGTATACTCGCGCCAACCTCGATGCACACTCCAGGCGCGGTGACACACTTCATGAGCATGATATCAAGGGAAGCCGAGCGGCGGCGGACCTTCGCCATCATTTCACATCCGGACGCCGGCAAGACCACAGTCACTGAAAAGCTGCTGCTGTTCGGCGGTGCGATACAGGTGGCCGGCACGGTCAAGGGGCGCAAGGCGTCGACCCACGCCACCTCGGACTGGATGGAAATGGAAAAGGAGCGGGGGATTTCCGTCACCTCGTCGGTCATGCAATTCCCTTACCGGGAGCGGGTGGTCAATCTGCTTGACACGCCCGGGCACGCCGACTTCTCCGAGGACACCTACCGGGTGCTCACTGCGGTGGACTCCGCGCTCATGGTGATTGACGTCGCCAAGGGTGTGGAGGAGCGCACCATCAAGCTGATGGAGGTCTGTCGCCTCCGCGACACGCCCATCATGACGTTCATCAACAAGCTGGATCGCGAAGGACGCGAGCCCATGGAACTGATGGACGAAGTGGAGGAGGTGCTCAAGATCCGCTGCGCCCCCATCACCTGGCCCATTGGCATGGGGCGCAGCTTTCGCGGCGTCTACAACCTGGCGGATGATCAAATTCATTGTTATGTGCAGGGCAAGGGTGATCGCCTGTTTGCCTATCCTATTATTGATGGGCTGGATTCGGCGGCAGCCCGGGAACTGTTGGGAGCCGACTACGAAGATTTTTGCGCCCAGATCGAGCTGGTGCAGGGTGCCAGCCACAGTTTTGATCCCCAGGCTTATTTGCGCGGCGAACAGACGCCGGTATTTTTTGGCACCGCCCTGGGCAATTTTGGCCTCACCCATTTTATGGATGCCTTTGTGCAGCACGCACCGGCGCCGCTGCCGCGCGCGGCCGACGTGCGGGTGGTAACGCCGGACGAGAACACCTTCAGCGGATTTGTGTTCAAGATCCAGGCCAATATGGATCCCAAACACCGGGATCGCATCGCCTTTTTGCGTATTTGCTCGGGTCATTTCGAGAACGGCATGAAGCTGCATCAGGTGCGTTTGGGCAAGGACACCAAGGTCACCGATGCGGTCACCTTTATGGCTGGTGATCGGGTGCATGCGGAGCTGGCTTGGGCCGGAGATATCATTGGCCTGCACAACCATGGCTCCATTCAGATCGGCGACACCTTCACGGCGGGTGAGAAGCTGCGCTTCAAGGGAGTGCCCAACTTTGCGCCCGAGTTGTTTCGCAAGGTGCGGGTGCGGGATCCCATCAAATCCAAACAGCTTGAAAAGGGCATCACCCAGTTGTCGGAAGAAGGTGCCACCCAGGTGTTCAAACCCCTTACCCGTAATGACCTGGTGGTGGGTGCGGTGGGTGTGTTGCAGTTCGACCTGGTGGCATTTCGCCTGCAGGATGAATACAAGGCCGACTGCCTCTATGAAGCGGCCAACATCTTCACCGCGCGCTGGGTGAAGTCCGACAACCCGGCCAAGCTGGCAGAGTTCAAACGTAAGCACGAGGAGCAGCTGGCTCTGGATGGCGGCGGCTATCTCACTTACCTGGCGCCTAGTCGGGCCAACCTGATGTTGGTGCAGGAGCGCTGGCCGGAGATCCAGTTCCTGGCTACCCGGGAACATTGAAAGCCAGATGTAATGTCCGACAGCCTCTGTGACTCTGGTCACGGCGGGCGTAACCTGAGCCGGCCATGCTGGCGGGTGGCTGCTTGCAAGCCCTGGCTTAGGGTTGCATGAACCGGCAGATTAGATTGGCCATAGGCCATGACCGACGATCAGCTGACGCCCCTGGGGCATGTACTAGAATCTCCGGTACAGACAGGAGCGAAATACGCAGGACACATATGCACATGAGCGCAATATTGGTAGTCGATGACGATACGCAGGTGCTGGAAGTGGTCAGCGAGATGCTGCGTATGGAAGGCCACCAGGTGACCACGGCCATCAACGGCCGCGATGCCATCAACAAGTTCAAGGCAGGTAACTACGACCTGGTGATCACGGATCTGATCATGCCGGAGCGGGAAGGCCTGGAAACCATCGTGGAACTGAAATCCTGCCGGCGGGAAACCCCGGTGATTGCCATGTCTGGCGGTGGCCGGGTAGGGCCCACGGACTATCTGGAAACGGCCCAGTTCATTGGCGCCAATGCCACCCTGGCGAAACCCTTCGCTCGCAGCGAGCTGCTGCAGGTGGTGGATAACCTGTTGGCGGCCGGCTGAGCCACCGCCTGCCGACCTAGTCGGTCATATCCGGGTACGGATTCTCCAGCACCAGACTCAGCGGCTGCTCGTAACCAGGTACGCGGATGGCCTCGGCGCTGATGCGCAGATCCTCACCCTCCAACACACCTTCCCCAAATTGATAGATGGAGCGCAGCTCACCCCGGGTCATGCGTGCGTCATAGTCTTGGGTTGCCGCCGCCACGGCCTCATTACGCTGCTGGTGGCTGGTCATGGCCTTGCTGCCATGCTTGCGGGCCAGCATCTGCTGGGTAAAGGCCGGGGAGAGGATGAGCCCGGTGGCGTTGTTGCCGCCAAAGCCCTTGGAGTTGATCAGGGCCATGGCCATCTGCGCCGGGTCGATTTCCAGGTGCTCCGGCTCGATACGCAGGTGGCTGGCATGGACGTCGGCGGCCACGTGGTCGATGGTGGCGATACCGGGAATCCAGCCATATTGCCAGGCACCCAGCACGGCGCTGAGCTGATCACCACTGGCAGGTCCCAGGGAATGCCCCAGGTAGGCTTTTACGGCGGCCACTGGCCAGCGCTCGATACCAAACTGCTTGGCCAGCTCGTTGAGGATATGGGATTCGGTCACCCGGTTCTGGGGGGTGCCGGTGCCATGGGCCTGAACATAGGAGCCATGTCGCAGCACGGCTTCCCCGCCCAGGGTGCGGGCCAGGCCCATGGCCTTGCCCATGGTGAGGTAGTTGCCGATCCCGGGTCCGGGGATGGATTTCTTGAAGCCGTCGGCATTGACGAACACGCCGCCCACAGCGCCGAGAATATTGGCACCCAGTTCCAGGGCCAGCGCGTCATCAAAGAGGATGGTGTAGACCGAGGACTCCGCCAGGGTGAAGCCGCAGTTGCTGGAGAAGGGCCGGCAGGCACGGCGATTGTCCGGGCCATCACTGCGCCCATCCAGGGCCATAAGTTCTTCGTCTTCGGCCAGGGCACCCATGGTGCGGAAGCCTTCGATCAGCTCCGGCGTAATGGGCGCCTCACTGTTACCCACCACCACCACCCGGGCCCGGCCGGCACGGATATCCTCCATGCCCAGGCGCAGGTTATATAAATAAGTGGCACAGGCGCCAATGGCTGTGCCTGTGCTGCCGGCACTGCCCAACACATAAGCGTTGACGAAGTCGCCGGGCATTTCGCTCATGCCCAGGGGCAGTTGTTTGGACGTGACGCGCCGGCCGTTGACCCCGGCCTGGAGCATGCCGCCAAAACCATTCTGGTCCAGCTGCCCCATGGCACTGCCGGAATAGACCGCAAACTGGTCCGGATTCAGCTTGCTGCGCAGCAGCTCCCAGTCGATGCCCAGGGAGCGCACCGCGTCGGAGGCGCCATAGACAGTGAGCTGCAAGCCCCGGGGATGATTGCGCGACTGGTAGGTGGCGCCGGGATCAAAGCCTGTGGGCAGCTGACCGGCGGAAGTAACCTTGGAGACTCGGGTGTCCGGCAGCAGCACATCCAGGCTTGCCGCCACACGCACTCGCACGTCGGGACCGCCCCGATCCTCTATGGTCCAACCGTGGGGGATCTGCTCCGGCAGATGGCGCCGGGCCAGCTGAAATTCCATGCCGGCTTCACTGGCTTTCAAATGTAGGGGCCGGTTCCAGCCGATGGCATCGGTGGCGAAGTGTTCAATACGGCGCACCAGCGTGTGCTGGTCGATGTAGGCGCGGGTGTCTGCGGTGGCGGGATCGCCATTGAGATTCATCAGCTGCGCCAGGGCGCGGTAGGTTTCGTCCCTGGCCTGCTGGCCCAGAGCGTCGATCACCAGGCGGCGGTAGCCATGATGCAGAGACAGGCGGCCGGCCGGATTTACGCCACCGAAACCCACGATTACGGGAAGTCTTGCCACGAATAAAGCGCCCAATAGACCGAGTTGGCGGCTGATTGTAGGGGCTCGCTGGCGTGAATACTACAGCCGGCCCCCGGGAATACTGATCTGCCCCGTGACCCCCGCGCAAATGTGGGTAAACTAGGCGCCTCTAAATTCCGCCCAATTTGGCTCAAAGGAGAGATCAATGTCTGAGAAAGCGCAAGCGGCCCTGGCCCTGTACAAAGAGCGTATCGGTCAGTCCGACGGTCATGGTGAATGGTTCCTGGTGGATCAGGACCGCATCAATAAATTCGCCGATGCCACGCTGGATCACCAGTTCATTCATGTGAATCCTGAGCTGTCGGCCAAAATGTCACCCTATAAAACCACTATCGCTCACGGCTTCCTCACCCTGTCGCTGTTGGTGCATTTGAGCGCCAGTGTGCCCAATCCCACCCCCAAGGTGGCGGATGGCGTCATCATGGGCGTGAACTACGGTATGGATAAGGTGCGGTTCCCGGCACCGGTGCCGGTGAATTCCAAAATCCGTGCTGAGCGCACCCTGCTGGAAGCCGAGTTGAAGGCGCCCAACACCATTCAGCTCAAACAGCAGATCACCATTGAAATTGAAGGCGGCAGCAAGCCGGCTTGCGTGGCCGAGTTCCTGACCCGCGTGATCTATGCCTAACGAGTACTTGGGCCTAACGAGTACTTGGGCCTAGTGAGCCTTGGGTTTGGCCAAAGGTTGGCCCACCAGGGCAGGTTGGTGTAGGTTGCACCCCCGGCGGCCATGGCCGCCGGGATCGTTTTGGGGGGCACGGGTTCTGGAGTCGGTATCAGGATTCCAGAAATCTGGGCATCAGCTCGACGAAGTTGCAGGGTTTATGGTCCACATCCAGCTGACTGGAGAGGATGCGGGTCCAGCCGGTGCGGCAGGCATTGCTGGAGCCCGGCAGACAGAAGATCAGGGTGCCGTTGGCCAGCCCACCCAGGGCCCGGGATTGAATGGTGGAGGTGCCGATTTCCTCCCAGGACAGTTGGCGAAAGAGTTCGCCAAAGCCCTGGATCTGTTTATCCAGCAGCGGCAATACGGCTTCCGGCGTGCTGTCCCGGCCGGTGAAGCCGGTGCCGCCGGTTGTGACTATCAGGGCGATGGCCGGGTCTGCGATCCAGTCTGAGAGCACAGCCCGGATCTGATAGACGTTATCGGGCACAATGCGCCGGGCTTTGACCTGATGGCCGTCCGCCTGTGCCAGTGCATTGAGCAGATCGCCGGAATTGTCATCCGCCGGGGTGCGGGTATCGGAAATGGTGAGCAGAGCGCAGGGCAGGGGCACGCGAACCATGGGGTGTGTCCTGTGGCAATTGGTCCCGGCACCCGGGATGCAGTAGAGTAGAGAAAAAATCCACATAAATTTCAATAACTTTAGAAACTTCTACGTGATGAATAATCAAGTTATCGAAGGCGATCGCCTGTTTCTTATTGCCGAAAGTCTGGCCCAGGATTTCTCTCTGTTTCCCGAAGTGGATGCCAGAGGCATTGAAGAACATGTCAAGGGCTTGTTGTCACCCACGGAGATTGCCCGGCAGCTGGAGCTGCTGCGCAACATGGATATCGACTCCTATATCGAGGCCGTGGTGGCGCCAGCGGAAGACAGCAGCCGCCTGGATGCGCCTTCGGTAGTGCGGGAGCTGGCCAACCGCATCATCAATGAGTTGGTGGACGGACCTTTCTACAGCGCCATCGTGGAAATGGATTTTGATGGTGATATGCGCACCATCTGTTTTATCGCCCAGGATCGATCGGTGAAAAATGGTGTCTGGGGCCCGTCCCATCACTTGGCCGCGGCCCGGGTGATCGAAACCTGTTCCCGCCG
>JBJHDG010000159.1:0-6112 GCA_050486425.1 Pseudomonadales bacterium
ATCCAACTGCCACGCCTGACGCAGATCCATGCCCGGACTGAGGTCGCCAGACAGTTCCAGAATACCGCCATCATCGTCGCCGATGCCCAGCTCTGCGGCCGAGCACAGCATGCCCTGGGAGGACTGCCCGCGCAGCTTGGCGGCCTTGATCCTGAAGTCTCCGGGCAGCACCGCACCGACCTGAGCCAGCGCCACGGTCAGGCCGGCGCGAACGTTGGGCGCACCGCACACCACCTGCACCTGAGACGTGCCATCAAAGACCTGGCAGAGCGTCAGTTTGTCGGCTTCTGGATGTTTGGCCGCCGCTTCCACCCGCGCCACCACCACACCGCTGAATGCCGGTGCCACCGGCGTTACCGTATCCACTTCCAGGCCAGCCATGGTCAGACGCCGGGCAACTTCCGCCACCGGCACTCCAGGCTCAACCCAGCTGCGTATCCAAGCGTCACTGAGTTTCATGGTCAGCCTTGATTGAACTGGGAAAGAAAACGCACATCGTTCTCGAAGAACAGTCGCAGATCATTGACCCGAAACAGCAGCATGGCCAAACGATCGGCGCCAAAGCCAAAAGCGAAACCGCTGTAACGTTGGGCATCTATGCCGGCCATGGCCAGCACATTGGGATGCACCATGCCGCAGCCCAGCACTTCCAGCCAACCGCTCTGGCCACAGGAACGGCAGCCAGCCCCCATGCAATGCACGCACTGCACATCCACTTCCGCCGAGGGTTCGGTAAAGGGGAAGTAGGATGGCCGGAAACGCACTTCCAGGTCTTTCTCAAAAAAACGCTGCAGAAAATCCACTACCGTGCCCTTCAGGTCGGCAAAGCTGATGCCTTCATCGATAACCAGGCCTTCCACCTGATGAAACATGGGGCTGTGGGTGATATCCGAATCCCGGCGATACACACGTCCCGGGCAGATCACCCGGATCGGTGGTGTCTGCGCTTGCATCACCCGCACCTGTACGGGCGAGGTGTGCGTGCGTAGCAGGAGGCCGTTATCCAGATAGAAGGTATCGTGCATGGCCCGGGCCGGATGATGCGCCGGTACATTCAAGGCCTCGAAGTTATGGTAGTCGTCCTCGATCTCTGGACCATCCGCCAAGCTGTAGCCGGCACCGACAAAAATATCCTCAATGCGCTGCATCACCTGGGTCACCGGATGCAGCCCACCCTGGGATTGGCGTCGACCCGGCAGGGTTACGTCTACGGCTTCCTGGGCCAAGGCAGCCTGCAACTGACTGGCGCTGAGGATTTGACTGCGGGCGTCCAAGGCGGCCTGGATAGCGTCCTTGGCAGCATTGATGGCGGCACCAGCACCGGGTCGCGCCACGGGATCCAGCTGGCCCAATGACTTCAACAGCCCAGTGAGTGCGCCTTTCTTGCCCAGATACTGCACCCGCACTTGATCCAGGGCGCGCAAATCCGCAGCCGACTCAATGGCTGCCAGGGCCGCCTGCTGCAATGCACCTGCTTCTTTCATACTGGTTCCTATACGAAAAAGGGGAAGTGCCCTGTCAGCGCTTCCCCTTCTGCGACCTTATGCGGCGGTGCCGCTGCGGTGGCAAGCCAGATGGCTGCACCATCCGCTTGCCTGCATGCAGATTCAAGCTGCCAGTGCGGTTTTGGCCTGCTCCGCCAGCACGCCGAAGGTTTCCTTCTGGTGCAGCGCCAGATCCGCCAGCACCCGGCGATCCATCTCAATGTTGGCGGCCTTCAGGCCGGCAATGAATCTGCTATAGGACAGACCATGCTCACGGGCGGCGGCATTGATCCGCACTATCCACAAGGCACGGAAGTCACGTTTCTTCTGGCGCCGGTCACGGTAGGCGTACTGACCTGCCTTGATGACCGCCTGTTTGGCGGTTTTGAATGTACGACTGCGGGCACCGTAGTAACCCTTGGCCTGCTTAAGAATCTTTTTCCGGCGCGCACGTGAGGCGACGCCGCGTTTTACGCGTGGCATCTGTTATTCCTCCTAGCGTGCGTCGTAAGGCAGCATGCGATCAATCAGCTGCACATCAGACTTGGCAACATCGTTCAGACCGCGCAGCTGACGCTTACGCTTGGACGACTTCTTGGTCAGGATATGATTCCTGAACGCACAGCGGTGCTTGTAGCCAGTGGCCGTGCGCCGGAACCGCTTAGCGGCGCCACGGTTGGTTTTGAGCTTGGGCATAAATCCTCTTCCTGCTACCACGCATTCGGTTTATAGGATCCGGGGAAGACCCGGCATCGGGGCCAATCAAGCGCCCTTTTTGCTCTTCTTTTTCGGAGCCAACACCATGATCACCTGGCGGCCTTCGAACTTGGGTTCGCTTTCCACCACACCGTGCTCCGCCAGATCCTGACTGATGCGCTGCATCAGCTGCATCCCGATTTCCGGATGCACCATCTCGCGGCCACGGAATCTGAGTGAGACCTTGGCCTTGTCTCCGTCTTCCAGGAACCGTATCAGGTTGCGTAGTTTGACCTGATAGTCGGCTTCCTCTGTGCCAGGCCGGAATTTGATTTCCTTGACCTGGATCTGCTTTTGCTTCTTCCGCTGGGCTGCTTTGGTTTTCTTCAGCTCAAACAGATGCTTGCCATAGTCCATGATCTTGCACACCGGGGGATCTCCCTCGGGAGCGATCAGCACCAGGTCAAGACCTGCCCGCCGCGCCTCAATCAGGGCCTCATCTTTGGACACGATGCCCAGCTGCCCACCGTCGGCGGCCACCAGCCGCACCGGGGAAATCCGGATCTCCTCGTTGAGCAAGGTACGTGCGCCCTGAGGCTTCATGCCTGACTTCTTAATAGGCGAATCTCCATAACAGTCGTTCTACCCGGCCTTGCGGCCATAAAAAACCCGCCGGCACCCACGTCATGGCGGGTACCAACGGTTGCGGAAGCAACAATATTACCTGAATCACTACCTGAAATGGCTGCCGTCATCGGGCCCAGCCCTTTCAAGGACGCGAATTCTAGCCATGCGCCTAGCGCAGTACAAGTCCAGCCCTGCCTTGGCCGGCACCAAGCCGCCTGCCCGTGCCAACGTTGCGCCTGACCAGGGCCGGTGGTACTTTACGCGGCCTTCGGCAGGCGCGTAGCTCAGTTGGTTAGAGCACCACCTTGACATGGTGGGGGTCGTTGGTTCGAATCCAATCGCGCCTACCAATTCCCCCTGCTGCCCGCCTACTGCTCCTGGGGCGCCCGCACCCGGATATTCTGGTTGGTCAGACTGGTGTCTTCGCCACAGTGGGGACATTCCTTGAGCATGCCCACGAACACCTTGGCATCAAAATCCTGGCTTTCCGGGAATTTGATCCCGGTCTGAAACCACTGATGGCAATGCTGGCAGCGAGCTTCGATCCGTTTTAACGCAGTCATCCTTGATGATCCTTAAATGATGATCCTTTAGTTCCGACGCTGTCGGCAAAGCCTAACCAAAGCCTGCCGGCAAGTTAATGCCCCAGGAGAATTTACCGCCTAGGGGATTTACTGAGCATCAAACAGGTGGCGCTGACGGATGCTGCTGATCTCATCCCGTAACCGGGCCGCTTCCTCGAACTCGAGATTGCGGGCGTGATCCAGCATCTTGGCCTCCAGTTGCGCCAGCAGGCGCCCCAGGGCGGCCGGATCCGTGGGCACATCCGCCAGATAATCCGTCTTGCGCTCAGCCACCTTGCCACGCTTACGCAGCTCCACGGGTGCCGCCCTGGCCCCTTCCATCACATCCGCTACTGCCTTCTGGATGCCCTTGGGAGTAATGCCATGGGCCTGGTTATGGGCCAGCTGCTTGGCCCGGCGGCGGCTGGTCTCATCCATGGCCCGCCGCATGGAGCCCGTGACCTGATCGGCATACAGAATGGCATGGCCATGCAGGTTGCGGGCGGCACGACCGATGGTCTGAATCAGTGATCGCTCGGAACGCAGGAAACCCTCCTTGTCCGCGTCCAGCACGGCCACCAGAGCGACCTCGGGCATATCCAAGCCTTCCCGCAACAGATTGATGCCCACCAGGACATCGAACTGACCCAGACGCAGATCGCGAATGATTTCACTGCGTTCCACCGTATCTATGTCTGAGTGCAGGTAGCGGACCCGCACGCCCTGCTCGTCCAGGTATTCCGTCAAATCCTCCGCCATACGCTTGGTGAGGGTGGTCACCAGCACGCGCCAGCCCTGGGCTACGGTGTCCCGCACCTGGCCCAGCAAATCATCCACCTGGGTGCTGGCAGGGCGCACACTGACTTCCGGATCCACCAGACCGGTGGGCCGTACGACCTGCTCCAACACCTGGCCGGACTGACGCGCTTCGTAGTCCGCTGGAGTCGCACTGACAAAGATGGTTTGCGGCGCCAGGGCTTCCCATTCCTCAAAACGCAACGGTCGGTTATCCAGGGCCGAGGGCAGGCGAAAGCCGTAATCCACCAGGGTTTCCTTGCGGGATCTGTCGCCTTTGTACATGGCACCGATCTGGGGCACGGTGACATGGGATTCGTCGATGATAAGCAGGGCGTCCCGGGGCAGGTAGTCGAACAGTGTCGGTGGCGGCTCACCCGGCGCACGACCAGAAAGGTAACGGGAGTAGTTTTCAATCCCGTTGCAAAAACCCAATTCCTGGATCATCTCCAGATCGTATCTGGTGCGCTGATCCAGGCGCTGCGCTTCCAGTAAACGGCCATTGTCAGTGAACCAAGCCAGCCGTTCCTGCAGCTCAACCTTGATGTCCTCCAAGACCGCCAGGATACGTTCCCTGGGCGTGACATAGTGGGTCTTGGGAAAAATGGTGAACCTGGGCACCCGGCTGAGGATTTCACCAGTCAGGGGATCGAACAGACTCAGGTTCTCGATCAGGTCATCAAACAGCTCAATGCGCAGGGCCGCCCGTTCGGATTCCGCCGGAAACACATCGATCACATCCCCGCGCACCCGGTAGCTGCCGCGCTGAAACACCATGTCATTGCGGCTGTACTGCAGCTCTGCCAGACGCACCAGTACATAGCGCTGATCCACCCGGTCGCCCCGATCCAGGTGCAGCACCATGCGCAGATAGGAAGCCGGATCCCCCAAGCCATAGATGGCAGAGACCGAGGCCACAATGATGGTATCGCGCCGTTCAATAATGGCCTTGGTGGCGGACAGCCGCATTTGTTCGATATGGGCATTGATGGAGGAATCTTTCTCGATATAGGTATCCGAGGCCGGTACATAAGCCTCGGGTTGGTAGTAGTCGTAATAGGAAACGAAATATTCCACGGCATTATGGGGAAAGAAGGTCTTGAACTCGCCATACAGCTGGGCTGCCAAGGTCTTATTCGGGGCCAGCACCAGGGCCGGGCGCTGCACCGCCTGGATCACATTGGCAATGGTGAAGGTCTTGCCGGAGCCGGTGACACCCAACAGGGTCTGATGGCTGAGCCCGGCCTCCAGCCCCGCCACCAGCCCGGCGATCGCCGTGGGCTGATCGCCAGCTGGCTGGTAGGGAGATACCACTTCAAAGGGATGTGCCTGCTCTGCCATGGGAAGCCAACAACCGTTTAACTGTCATCAAGCGCCGCATCTTAACCCGCCCGGCGCAGGTCAGGATGCATTCACAGACCGCACATCGCGGTGAATGGTTGCAAATTGCCCGGCGGCCATTAAACTAGCCCACCCGTTCCGCCTTAGCTCAGTTGGTAGAGCAGCTGACTGTTAATCAGCGGGTCGCTGGTTCGAGCCCAGCAGGCGGAGCCAAATTTTCTATTTAACGCAGCAACTTACGAACACAATTCGCCCCACTATTCCCGCCTGAACCTGCTTGTCACCAGATTTGACAATAACTCCTGATGTCAGGCAGGAGGGGCGTACTCAGTCGGGCGGCGTGCGACAACGTTACCATCTGAATCGCAGAGGACTGCTGGCAGCAATGCCGCTTCAATCTTGGTCGGCGCGACCGCGAAGTACGTATCGGCAGCCTGCTGTAGATGACGTCCGCTCCTGTGTCTTCGTGGCGGCGCCGCCACCGCTACGGTAAGGGCCGGGTGCCGATCCTTCACGATTCGAATGAGAGGTACTAGATCGGAGTCTGCTGTAAGAATCACGCCCCGGTCGAACACACCAACCACGGCATCCGCCAGAAAAAGCAAG
>JBJHDG010000160.1:0-6109 GCA_050486425.1 Pseudomonadales bacterium
CCACCTGGGTGGCATGATTCCAGACTTCGCGCATCTTGCGGTCGATCAGATCCGAGGTGGCCTGGAACATCTGTTGCATGGCCAGGCCGGTGGTGAGGTTGCGGGTGAAGTCCATGCCCAGGCGGGCAATGGCCATCTGCACGGTTTCCACATCCCGGGCGCCGCGGAACAGGGGGGAATTGGCGATCCGGATCAGCTGTGCCGAAAGGCTGGGGTCATCGCCGATCACACCGGCCAACTCCCTGATCGAGACATCGGCGTTTTCGGCGGTTTCCCGAATCCGCAACGCCACTTCGGGCAACGTGGGCAGTTCCAACTGGTCCTGGCTGATGGCACGACTGACTTCCTCTCGAATCGCGCTGACCACATCTGACATCGTAGGGCTCCAAATCCATGCGGCTACAAACTGGTATTGCGGCTGGTAATTGTCGGTGCCGGCCGCTGATGAAAATAGTATAGGCGATTAAACCGGTGCTCAGGTCGTTTGGTTAGCGTCGGATTGGCTGGCAGCCTCCAGGCGCGTGACTACCAGTGCCCGCCCCAGGCCGGGGGCGCAGGCGGCGGCATTGATACAGATACCCGCATCATCGGCTACTTGCTGGCCGGGTTGGGGCGTTGTTCCTTGCCATGGGATACGCCGCAGGCCCCGTTTTACCTGGCCCCGGTGCTGGGCCCTGGCGACGATTTCCTGGCCCAGGTAGCAGCCTTTGCTGAAGCTGACTGCACCCTGAGCCACCAGGCCCAGCATCTGGGGCAGGAATTCGGCACTGGTTGCGGGGTCCAGGCTGACCCGGCCACTGTCTATATCCACCAGGGTCCAGAGATCCATGGGCGCGGTCTGCGGTTGTACCTGCTGCCAGTGCTGCTGGGCCAGGGTATCGGGCAGCAGCAGACGTTGCCGCGGCAGGCAGCCGGGTTCCTGGATACAAAGGCCGCCCTCGGGCCAGGGCGTTACCTGCCCAGGCGGTAGGGTTTGTGTTTGCGGCGGGTGCAGCACACCCAGCTGGGTCAGTGTGGGGCTTAGATCCACCAGTTTGGATTTGGCAAACAGCAGATACTTCTGCAGGTGTTGTTGCAGCGCGGGTATCAGGGCGGCAGACAGCAGCAGCACGGGCATCTGTTGCCAGCGCACGGCGAGAAAATCCGCCAAGACTCTGCCTTGCAGGTTGGTGAAAGCACCCGGCAGCGCCCGATCCGGACCCAGGTCGGCCAGATCACAGGTCACATAGCCCTGCAGGAAGCTCAGGGCATCAGGTCCATCAAGACCCAGTGCGCCAGATCCCTTAAGATGCACCCAGGTGGGATGGGTCAGGGCCGCAGGTTCCGCCAGTCCCAACTTGGGCGTGGACCATGTCTGTGACTGGGTGGCGCTGTCGGCGTGCCTATTGGGCATGCAAAGTCTCTCCTGCAAGCAGCGAATCAATACTTGGCGGCGGTTGTTGCCGCGCCCATGCTGGCTCACAGCATAGGCGGCAGGCTGGTTGGGATAAAGAGGCGGTGGTTGGCGAGTCGCTGGGAGCAGGCGGCATGATGGAGGTTATCTTGGACAACAGCGCGGAGCAGGATCGGATTGCGCTCAACAGAACCTATTGGCGCAGCCGGCGCGGATTGCTGGAGCTGGATCTGGTGCTGCCGGGCTTCGTGCAGCGGCGGTATGCCGCGTTGAGTCCCGCGCAGCAGGACAGTTATCAGGCATTATTGGCGGCCGAGGATCAGGATATTCTGGCCTGGCTGCAGGGGCTGGCGACGCCGGATGATCCGGCACTTGCTGCCCTGGTGGCGCTGATCCTTGCTGATCATGCCGCAACAGGACGCTGAGCCCCAGCTGCAGTTTGCACTGCAGGCCAACCGCCTGGGTTTTTGGCTGCCGCAAGGTGCGGGGCTGATGGCATTGCTCAGCCTGATACTGCTGTATCAGCGCTGGTTGCCAATCCATGCACCCGCCTGGTTGCTGCTGATCATGCTGCTGGGGCCGGGGTTGCTGCTCCTGGGCATGGTGCAAGCGGGATGGCGCTGGCGGCAGTGCCATCCCACGCAAGCATTGCTGGGGCCGCCGGGGTGCTGGCAGTTACGTCTGCAGGGCCGGCACTGTGCCCTGGATCGGGGAGCGGGTTGGCAGTGGTTTCAGTGGCAACTGCATTGGCTCAGCCCCGGCTGGATTGCTCTGGGTCTGCGTCCGCAGGGCGGTGGTAGCGCAGAATACCTGCTGCTGTGCCGTCGACAATTTGCGGCAGCAGATTATGCCGCGCTGCGCCGGCAGCTGCGGATCATGGCTGGGCCCGCCGCCGGGGCTGCATGACATCCAGTGGATCCCACTGATTCGGGCTGAGAATGCTGTCCTTGGCCTCTGGCAAGCTGTCCGGATAATCCAGGGTGTAGTGCAGGCCGCGACTTTCATGCCGGGCCAGGGCCGACCGCACGATCAGCTCCGCCACATGGATCAGATTACGCAGTTCGATCAGGTCTCCGCCCACCCGGTAGTTGCTGTAGTACTCGTGGACTTCCCGCTTCAGTAGCTCAATGCGGTGCAGTGCCCGCTGCAAGCGCTTGTTGGTACGGACAATGCCGACGTAATCCCACATGAACTGGCGCAACTCGTGCCAGTTATGGGAGATCACCACGTCCTCGTCGGAATCGGTTACCCGGCTTTCGTCCCAGGTGGGTATCACCACTTCTTCCACGGCTGAAACCTGCAGCTGTTCACGAATGTGGTCAGCGGCACTGCGGGCAAATACCAGGCACTCCAGGATGGAATTACTGGCCAGCCGATTGGCGCCATGCAGGCCGGTGCAGCTGGTTTCCCCCAGGGCGTAGAGGCCGGGAATGTCTGTGGCGCCGTTGAGATCCACCAGCACACCACCGCAGGTGTAGTGGGCGGCAGGCACCACAGGGATGGGTTCCTTGGTCATGTCGATGCCCAGTTCTGCGCACTTGGCGTAGATGGTGGGGAAATGCCGTCTGATCAGTGCCGCAGGCTTGTGGCTGATATCCAGATACACAGAGTCACTACCCGTGCGTTTCATCTCATGGTCGATGGCGCGGGCGACTATGTCTCTGGGCGCCAGCTCGCCCCTGGGATCAAAGCGCTGCATAAAGGCTTCGCCATTGGCCAGCAGCAGACGGCCACCTTCACCACGCACGGCTTCAGAGATCAGAAACGACTTGGCGTGGGGGTGATACAGGCAGGTGGGATGAAACTGGTTGAATTCCATATTGGCCACCCGGCAGCCGGCACGCCAGGCCATGGCGATGCCGTCGCCGGTGGCCCCGTCAGGGTTGGAGGTGTACAGGTACACCTTGCTGGCGCCGCCGGTGGCAAGAATGACGCAGCGGGCGCCAAATACTTCCACATGGCCGGTTTTGTTATTCAACACATAGGCGCCCAGACACCGGTTCTGGCCTCGCCCCAGCTTGGCGCTGGTTACCAGGTCAATGGCCACATGTTGGGTGAACAGGGCAATGTTGGCGCGCTGTTGGGCTTCCCGGATCAAATTACTGGCAACAGCATGACCGGTGGCATCGGCCACATGCAGCACGCGACGGAAACTATGGCCGCCTTCCTGGGTCAGATGAAAGTCGTTGTCTTCCCGGTCGAACCTGACCCCCCAGCGCTCCAGCTGGGCGATGGCTTCCCGGGCGTGATAGACGGTATGCACAACGGCCGGTTCATGGCACAAGCCGGCCCCTGCGGTGAGGGTGTCCTGAATATGGTCCTGTTCACTGTCGGCGGGGTGGGTGACAGCAGCAATGCCGCCCTGAGCCCAGTCGGTGGCGCTGGAATCCAGGTTCAGCTTGCTGATCACGGCGATGCGCAGGGATTCCGGCAGATACAGGGCTGCTGCCAGGCCGGCGGCACCACTGCCGATAATCAGAACATCGTGCTGAAAGGAAGCGCTCATGGGGACCTGCTCATGGGAATCGGGGCGTAAGCGAAAGACCGAAGATTGTAGCCAGCCGCGACCTTGGGTAACAGCGGCTGGCGGTGGGGATGACTGAATTCACTGTGGCAGCGGAGACTGGCGCCCATGCAGGCTAATCGGCAGAATAACCGGCTTTGTGACGGCTCATGAACCGGACGCTTTCCTATGCTGACAAGCACACCTCCAGGCCTCAGGAGCCAGCTCTGAGCGTGGCCAAGGATACCGACCAGGAATTGGTACGCAGGGTCCAGAACGGTGACCGGAGAGCGTTCGACCTGTTGTTTAAGCGTTACCAGCACAAGATTGCCGGGCTGGTCAGTCGTTATGTCCGGGGCAGCGAAGAGATCGAGGACATCGTGCAGGAGTCCTTTATCAAAGCTTATCGTGCCTTGCCAAGATTTCGCGGCGATAGCGCCTTTTACACCTGGCTGTACCGGATCGCGATCAATACGTCCAAGAACTATCTGGTGGCGCGCAACCGCCGCCCGCCGGATGTGGACGTAGACGCCCAGGATGGTGAGTATTACGACGGTGGGGACGCCCTGAAAGAATCAGCAAACCCGGAGAATGTGTTGACCCGGGACCAGCTGGCCAGGGTCATTGATCAAGCTATTCGTGATCTGCCCGACGATTTGCGCAGTGCAGTAACCCTGCGTGAATTCGATGGCCTAAGTTATGAGCAGATTGCGCAGATCATGGATTGTCCGGTGGGTACTGTCAGGTCACGCATTTTCCGTGCGCGGGAAGCCATTGAGCAGCGCATGCGCCCATTGCTTGACAATCGTTAATCGTGATCGGTTTTGCGTGTGCAATAAGGCGCGCAGCGGAATTTTGCGACTTGCTTCCGGATTGGTCATGCAACCATTTTCATGGCTAATGATCGAAGCAGGGGAATTCAATCGTGCAGTGGTCTGGGGTTGAGGTTATGTCTGAACAATTGCGGGAAGCGCTCTCTGCCATGGTTGATGGCGAAGCCGATGAGTTTGAAACCAGGCGTGTGCTCAATGAACTGGCACTGGATGCGGCTCTGTGGGAACGCTGGGAGCGGTATCATCTGATTGCAGGCAGTCAACAGGTGCTGGTGACACCTGCGGCTTCAGCGCGTATGTTGAACAATATCTGGGCGGCCATAGACGCTGATGAAGAAGCGGGCATTCAGCCGGCCGTAGAGGGCCAGGGCGGTCAGCTGCAGCAACTTCGGGATCTGGATAACCAGGTGCAGCAAACCGCCTCTGCTGCCAATGCTGATTCCCGTCGGTCGCCGCGCTGGCTGGGACCGCTGGCCGGCGGCAGCATCGCCGCCAGTGTGGCCTTGAGTGTCGTCTTATACATGGGTGGCTTTGTCCCCGATGGCACCCAGTCGCAAATCGCCGAAACAGCCCCACCGCGCACAGCTGAAGCTGCCATGACCCTGGCGGCGCAAACGGATGGCCGGCAATTGTCACGGCAGCAGTTGGATCTGCAGCGGACTCAGGCCTACATGCTGCACCACGTACACCAGACCTCCCTGAACCATCAGGCGAGCGTCATGCCATTCGTGAAGGTCGCTGCATTCGAGTCCCGGTGATGGCGGCACTTCGGTCCCAATTGTATTTGATGGCAGGCCTGCTGCTGCTGGCAGCACAGGGCCAGGCTGAAGCGCCGTCACAGCGCACACCGGATCAGTGGCTGGCACATATGAACCGGGCGTTTGCCGAACTCAACTACGATGGGGTGTTCAGCTACTTCAACGGTGTTGATCTGGCCAGCTTGCGGGTGGTGCATCTGGTGCGTGATGGCATCGAGCACGAACGCCTGGTGCATTTGAATGGTGCGCCGCGAGAGATCATCCGCACCGGTGATGAAGTGATCTGTATCCTGCAACCCGGGGATCAACTGGTGGAGATCCAGGGCGGCATTCCTGCCGGCCCTTTCGCCCGCGCCTTCAGTGCCAGCTTCGAACGCGTCTCACAGCATTATCACCTGAGCAAACTGGATGAAGACCGGGTGGTAGGCCGGGCAGCGTACCGGTTGGCCATCCTGCCCACCGATCATTACCGTTTTGGTTATCACCTCTGGCTGGATCAGGAAACTGGTCTGTTGCTACGCTCGGAACTGGTGGACGACCAAGGACGGCGCTTGGAGATTTTTCAGTTTACCCATCTGATCATCAGCGATGACATCAGTGAGAGCGCATTACAGCCGGATGT